>NZ_JALOCP010000041.1:0-72278 GCF_030511745.1 Paraburkholderia sp. SECH4 | reverse complement strand
TCCTCGGCTACGTTCGCGATGACCGCCGAGCTTCATTAATCAGCGTTTCCCTAGGGCACTTCATGGAAGACGGCTTCGCGGACCATCGCCTTCGCGCGATGGTCCCCAATGTGAAGGTGATCGGGCGCGCGGTGACGCTCAAGCTACAGTCGCCCGACGCCATCCCCGTGAACCGCGCCCTCTCGCAACTCAAACCCGGCGACGTGCTGGTGATCGACATGAGCGGTAACCATACGCATGCGCCGGTCGGAGCGGTCACGGCATGTGCCGCGCTCAACGCCGGCGCGAGGGGTGTTATCGTCGACGGCGTGGTGACCGATCTCATCGAACTACGCAGCACGGGGCTGCCGGTGTTCGCGCGCGGAACATCGTTGCTCACGACCAAAAAGCGCGACACGATGTCGAGCCTGTTCAACGAGCCGGTGGTGTGCGGTGGGGTCGTGGTGCGCCCAGGCGACATCGTGCTGGCCGACGACAACGGTGTACAGTTCGCTGAAGCACTGGCCCTTACCGACGTGATCGATCTGGCGCTGGCTTCCGACCACGCGGAGCCCGCGATACTGGCTCGCCTTAACGCCAAAGCACCGCTTCACGAGGTCCTGCAATGCTTCATGTCGTAAAGTATTCACGCGGCTAATGATCAGCATTAGAACAATCAAGTTGACGGACACTGACGCGCTGACGAACACTACGCGCACTACAGCACGTGAGAACCTGGGAGTCTTCTGAAATGCAATCCACGCCCACATCCGATCGCATGAGCGACAAACCGACGCCGATCGGCGCCGAACAGCAGGTACGGGAGGAACTGGCGGCGCTCTACCGGCTGGCCGCTCACTTCCGCATGACCGACATGATCGACACGCACATCACCGCGCGCCTGCCCAGTTCACCGGGCGAGCCACCGGCATTTCTGATCAACCGCTATGGCGTGCTGTTTCACGAAATGCGCGCGTCGGACCTCGTGAAGATCGATCATCTCGGCAATGTCATCGACGAGCGGGCGCGCAGCGACCCGGCGTTGTTTCGTGTGAACGCCGCAGGGTTCACGATTCATTCGGCCATCCACGCGGCTCGCGACGATCTGCATTTCGTGATCCATACGCATACAGCCGCCGGAACAGCCGTATCGGCGCAGGAGCAGGGGCTGCTGCCGATCAGTCAGCATGCGTTGAAGTTCTACGGCAAGCTCGCTTACCACGACTACGAGGGCATCGCGCTCGAACTCGGCGAGCGCGAGCGTCTGGTGCGCGACCTCGGTTCCTGCAAGGCGATGATCCTGCGCAATCATGGCTTGCTTGCGGCAGGCGCGACGGCAGCCGAAGCGTTCCACGAGATCTATTTCCTCGAGCGGGCCTGTCAGGCGCAAATCCAGGCGCTGGCCGGCGGCAGCGCGCTGCGCATCCCGCCGCGAGAAGTGTGCGAGCTGACAGCGAGCCAGTTCGCTCGCGACGACTCCGCGGGAATTTCGGAGCTGGCGTGGCGCGCGGCGTTACGGTTGATCGACGACCCGCAATCCGACTACCGCAACTAGGCCCGTTCTCCGGTTCGATGCAATGACCAAATTAGTTCTGATGAGCCGTGACTTCGACATGTCACATCTGGTGCAGCCGATTCTGCGCGCCGCCCCTGAGTTCGATGTCGTGATGCACGGCGAGCGGTCCAGCGGCAACGCTGACATCGCCGTGTGCTGGAACCCACCGGCCGGCGCGCTGGCGGCGCTGCCGAAACTGCGGCTCGTGCATAGCATCGCTGCGGGCGTCGACAACATCCTGTCCGACCCTGCCCTGCCTGCCGTGCCGCTGTGCCGGGTCGTCGATCCGCAACACGCACGCGGCATGAGCGAATTCGTCACGTGGGGGGCGCTGCACTTCCATCGCCAGCTCGACCGCGTGCTCGCCAATCAGCGTCTTAACCGCTGGTCCCGCCACGATCAGCGTGATGCTTCCGAATGCGCCGTCGGCATCATGGGACTGGGAGAAATCGGCAGCCGCGTCGCGACGGATTTGCAGCGCTTCGGCTTCGCGGTGCGCGGCTGGGCGCGCAAGCCCCGCGAACTGCCAGGCGTGACGACCTTCGCCGGTCCCGAGCAATTCAAGCCATTCCTTCAGGGGACGGACATCCTCGTGTGTCTCTTGCCGCTCACGCACGAAACCCGCTGGATTCTCAATGCGAACATGTTCGAGCACTTACGGCCTGGCGCGAAGCTGATTCACGTCGGTCGCGGCGAACATCTGGTGCCTGCGGACCTGATCGCGGCGCTCAAGAACGGGCAGATCGGCGGTGCGATCGTCGACGTGTTTCCAACCGAACCGCTACCGCCCGAAGATCATTTGTGGCGCGCACCCAATCTGATCGTGACGCCGCACATGGCGTCGGTGGCAAGCTCGGAAACGATCGCCACGCAGGTGGCGCACAACGCGCGCAGGCTGATCCGCGGTGAACCGCTGCAGAACGTGGTGGACGTGACGCGCGGCTACTAAGCGTGAGGCTCGAGGCCAGCACCTTCCGCCTGACCATCGATGAACACATTCAGTGCATCGATAAACGCGGCTTCAGCGGCGCTCAGCTTGCGGTCCTGTGACCACAGCATGTAGATATCGAGGTCGGCCACGCCTTCATCCGGCGGCAGCCGCTGAAGGCGGCCTTCAACGATGTCGTCGCGCACGACGTGCTCCGGCAGGCAACCAATGCCGAAGCCCGCAAAAATGAAACGCCTCACCTCGGTCATGCTCGACGATGAGCCGACCACGCGCCCCGTGAAGCCCATCTCGTCACGAAAGAACGTGAGCGGCGACAGGTGGTCGCCCACTTTGTCGCCGGTGAAAGAGACGAACTTTTCGCCGGCGAGATCGGCGACCCGAAGATCGTCGCGCCCAAAGAGCGGATGATGACGTCCGCAGAAAAGTGCATACCGTTGCCGCAGAAACACGCGGCTGTCGACCCGTTTCGGTAACGCGCGCCGCGGCGTCAGTCCGAGCGTTGCGGACTTTTGCTGGAGACTGTTCACCACATCTGCGCTGCGCATTTCCTGGCTTTCGAGTTCGATGCGCGGATACGTGCGATGGAACTCGGCGAGAAACGTGTCGTAGGCCGGGAAATCGATGCCGCTGACGGTACTCACGCGCACCATGCCGGAGATATCGTGTTCGCGATCCACCTCGGCAAGCGACAGCCGCGAGATCGTGCCGTACACGTCTTCAGCAATCTGCTTCACTTCGATGCCGGCCTGCGTGACTTCGATACGCGGACCGTGACGATCCACGAGGCGCAGACCCAACTGCTCCTCCAACCGGCGCAACGCCTGGCTCACGGCGGGCTGTGTCAAGTGCAGCTTCGTCGCCGCGCGACTCACGCTGCCTTCTTTCGCAATGGCGAGAAAAGTCCGCAGCAGGTTCCAGTCGAGGCGGTCGTTGAGATAGGTGTCCGGGCGGTCTTTGCTCACGATGAGCCTCACTGGTTTCATCATCCGCCAAAATTATACTTAGGATTAGAATTAGAAATTAGACTTATCATTTTTGATTACGGATAAAGGCATCACGACGAACCCGACGCGGTCAGTACGCCGCGGCTTCAGGAGTGTGTGATGCTAAAGATCAATGGTGAGCGGCTCTGGACGAGCCTGATGAACATGGCCGCCGTCGGCGCCACGGCAGGCGGCGGTGTGCGGCGCCTCGCACTGACCGAACAGGACGCGGCCGGCCGGGCGCTTTTCTCGCAGTGGTGCGTCGAGGCGGGGTTGACGTTGTCGGTCGACCAGGTCGGCAATCTTTTCGCGCGGCGCGCCGGCAAACGGAACGACGCCGCGCCAGTAGCAAGTGGAAGCCACCTCGACACCCAACCCGAGGGCGGCCGCTTCGACGGGGTCTATGGCGTGCTCGCCGCGCTCGAAGTCGTTCGCACGCTGAACGATGCGAACATTCAAACCGATAAGCCCATCGAAATCGTCGTGTGGACCAACGAGGAAGGCGCGCGCTTCACGCCGGCCATGCTCGGTTCAGCGGCCTTCACAGGCGTCATGCCGCTCGCCCAGGCATTGAACACGCGCGACGCAGCAGGGACATCGGTCGAGCAGGCATTGCAAGCAACCGGTTATGCCGGCACGCGTGCCGTGCCCGGCATCGTCTTCGACGCCTACTTCGAAGCGCATATCGAACAGGGTCCGGTGCTCGAGGAAAGTGGCGTGCCGATCGGCGTCGTCACCGGCGGCCAGGCGATTCGCTGGCTCGATGTGCGCGTGCGTGGGCAGGCCGCGCACGCAGGCACGACACCGATGCAGTACCGCCGCGATGCGCTATTTGCGAGCGCGGAAATGGCCGCGGAACTGGAGAGCATCGCGGCAGACTTCTTCCCGCAGGGTCTCGCCACCATCGGCGAGCTGCACATACGCAACGCATCGCGCAATACGATCGCGGCGGACCTGTCGTTCACGGTGGACCTGCGCCACCCCGACGATGCGATGATCGAAAAAATGGAAGCCGCGCTGCGCGAGCGCTTCGATGTCATCGCCAGGCGCCGCCGCCTCGCAGTCGAAGTGGGGCAGCATTGGGTCAGCCCGGCTACGCCGTTCGACCCTCAATGCATTGCGGCTGTCGGCAACGCGGTAGAGGCGCTGGACTATCCGCGTCAACGCATCGTCAGCGGTGCCGGACATGACGCGATCCATCTCGCGAAACATTGTCCGACCGCGATGATTTTCATCCCCTGCGTCGACGGCCTGAGCCATAACGAAGCCGAAGACGCGTTGCCGGCAGACGTCACGCGCGGCACGGATGTGCTGCTTCACGCGATGCTTGCGCGCGCGGGGCAGGCCGTATGAACACGCATCAAACGCCGCGTCCGCCAGGCATCCGGCGCACATGGCTCTTCGTACCCGGCAACCATGCCGAGGCCCACGCGGTCGCGCTGCAAAGCGGTGCGGATGCAATCGTCGCCGACCTCGAAGAAATGACTTCACCGCAAGACCGGCCACAGGCACGCGAACGCATTGTCACGCTATTGCGCGACGCGGCTCGCGCCGGCACGTTCGGCTCGGTACGGATCAACAAACTGGAACACGACGGCCATGCCGATCTCGAAGGCGTCATGCCCGGCACCCCACGGGCGATTTTTCTGCCGCACGCGGAGAGCGCGGCTCAACTGGCCGCGCTCGACGATGCGCTGGCCGTCATCGAGCGCAAGCTGGGCATTCCGGAGGGCTCGACGGAGGTGGTTCCAGTTATCGAATCCGCAAAGGGTCTGGTCCATCTGGGAGCGCTACTTCAGGTGGGTGCACGGATAAAGTGCTGCATGCTGGCGGTCGAAGACCTGGCGGCGAATCTCGGCGCTCGCCGCACGCCGGGCGGTCACGAACTGCTTTACGCACGCAGCCGCTTTCTGATCGAGTGCGTTGCCGCCGGCTGCGTGCCGATCGATCTTCCTTGTACGTATCGATCTGCGCAGGTGCTTGGGCAGGACCTGGACATCTCCACGCAACTCGGATTCGCATCGAAAAGCGTCGTGTTTCCCGAACACGTGCCCGCGATTCACCGCGCGCTGACGCCATCCGCGGAGGACGTGCAGGCAGCGCGTGCGCTCGTCGACGCACCCGCAGCACAGCAGGCGAACCCACCCCCTGCCGGATCGGTGTGGATCGACTATCCGGAGCGCAACAACGCGCAACGGTTGATCGCGCGTGACGCGCTGCTCCGCGCCTTTGACGAAAGCGGCAATGCATAAGCGGGGCGAACATTAGCCGCCGTGATACTGAAGATTAAAAATCCGAATTTGGCGGGCGTATTTCGGCGACCCATAAAGACAGCAACCGAACCAACGCTGCGCGTTCAACAACAGGATTCCCCATGTCCCCTTCTGAACAGACTCATCAGCCCGTGCGCGCCGCCACCGCGGCTTTTATCGGCACGGCCGTCGAGTTTTACGACTACTACACCTATGCGACGGCCGCCGCGCTCGTGCTCGGCGAGGTGTTCTTCCCGAGCAGCAATCACTTTCTCAGTACGATGGCTTCGTTCGGCACGTTCTTTGTCGGCTTCATTGCGCGTCCATTGAGCGGCGCGGTGTTCGGGCATCTCGGCGACAAGCTGGGCCGCAAGAAGATGCTGCTGCTGACCATGTTCCTGATGGGGATCGCCACCACCGGCATTGGCTTGCTGCCCGGCTACGCCAGCATCGGCATCTGGGCACCGGTCTCGCTCGTGCTGTTGCGAATTCTCCAGGGTATTGCCGTGGGCGGCGAATGGGGCGGCGCGGTATTGATGGCGAGCGAGCACGCGCCAACCGGCCGCAAGACGTTCTTCGCGTCCTTTCCGCAGATGGGCAGCCCGGCCGGGTTGATTCTTTCGCTCGTGTCGTTCAGGCTCGTCACGTCTCTCGATCACGCAAGCTTCGTTGCCTGGGGTTGGCGCCTGCCGTTTCTGGCCAGCTTCGTGCTGCTGCTGATCGGCATGGCGATCCGTCTCGGCGTAAAGGAGTCACCCGAGTTCGAGCAGCTTCGCAAGAATCGCGAGGTGCTGAAGTCGCCCGTCAAGGAAGTGCTGCGCACCGCGTGGTATCCGATCGTCATGGCGGCGATGGCCACAACGATCGGCTCCGCCGGGTTCTTCTTCACCAATACGTTCATGATTTCGTATGTCACCGGTTATCTCGGCATGTCGAAATCGTTCATTCTCGATTGCCTGTTTGTCGTCACCCTCATCCAGTTGGCGTCCCAGCCGGTTTCGGCGCTGTTGGCTCAACGTGTTGGAGAGACCCGCTTTCTGACCTGCGCCGCGCTGCTATCCATGCTCACGCCCTACCCGATGTTTCTGCTCGTCCAGACACAAAATCCGGTCGCGATCGTGGCGGGTATCTCGCTCGCGGTGGTGGTGCTGTCCGCTGTCTATGCGGTCATCGCCGGTTTCATGACGCCGGCATTTCCGACGCAGGTCCGGTACTCCGGTATTTCCATCGCTTATCAACTGTGCGCGACGATCGCCGGTGGGACGACACCTTTGATCGGTACGATGCTCGCGCAGAACTACAAGGGCGAGTGGCTGCCGCTGGCGATTTTCTTCAGCGTGCTTTCGGCGGTGTCGCTGGTTGGAATCGTGGGGCTCGGGCGTTATCGCAAGGGGATACGCGCGGAGGGATCTGCCGCGATGCTTGCTAACTAAGGCGGGCCGACAGGGAGCGATCGGGGAAAATCATGTCGATTGGCAATTGCTGCGGTGGGCATGGACGCAAACCGGCCGAACGCACGCGCGCTCGTGAACCGCACGCGGGGATGCTCGAAGTGACATAATTCCCGCGTCGTTGCTTTGCAACGCGACCACTACTTTCAGGCCGCAAAACCAGGAGATTCACATGAGCAAGGGATATTGGGTGACCGCATACCGCGCGACGAAGGACCCGTCGAAACTGGCAGCGTATGCGCAACTGGCAGCGCCCGCAGTGGCAGCCGCTAACGGCAAATTCATCGTGCGCGGCGTCGCCGAAGAAGCACACGAGCAAGGTTTGAAGGAGCGGACCGTCGTGATCGAGTTTCCGACCTACGAGCAGGCCGTTGCCGCCTACGAGAGCGACGCCTACAAGAAAGCGCTTGAAGCGCTGGGCGACGGTGTCGAGCGCGATCTGCGCATCGTTCGCGGCGTCGAGTAACGATGCGTGCGCTCAGCCGGCCGCGGCGGCCTGCACGAGCGCGCCGATACCGTCGATAGCATTCATCGACTCTGCAGGTGCGCCGTGCCGCGCCTGCAGGTAGCTCGTTGCGTTATACGAGAGCCACACCCGGGTGTTGACGGTCCTGCCGCGGGTTGCCTGGAATCACGCTGGCCGGCTGGGGTCGCCGGAAACGTTCGGTTGTTCGGCCGTCGATGTTCCCTTTGCCATAACCGCGCGATGGATCGCTTCAGTCAGCGAATTGTTGATCTCGATGAGCCGGTGCATCTCATCCTGGATATTTAGAAGCGCCTCAGCGTCCTTGTAGGTCTGTAGCGCCTGCTTGTCTGAGGCTGCGGCCGCCACCTTCTGGCCCACCATGATGACTGACAGCAGCACCAACTGCAAAAAAGTCTGAGCGATCCAGGCGATCAGCGTCGACACTCCACCCTGAATGGCAGATGGCAAGCTGATAAGCGCGATCACCGCAAAGACATAGGCACACCACATCGTGCCAACCGCGTTGGTGATGACAAGGGCGATTCGCCCGTTCAGGCCCAAATGCTCCTGCACGGTCAGGTGCGGTCCGGTTTTTTCGCGTTCCTTGAGTCGCTGATTGGGAAGATGTTCGGTTTTCATTACTGGGTCCCCATTGGAGAGTGAGTAATCCGCGGCACTACGAGCGCTTCACTGCCCTGGTCTCGATTAACTCGCGCAGTGCGTCATCCACCGTCTCCTGCAGCACAAAGCGCAACTGGCTTCGTGCGTCGGCCGGGATGTCCTCGAGGTCCGACGCATTGCGCGCAGGCAGCAGCACGGTCCCAATGCCGGCGCGCAAGGCGGCAAGCACCTTTTCCTTGATGCCGCCCACTGGCAGGACAATGCCGCGCAGGCTGATCTCGCCAGTCACAGCACAATCGCTGCGCACGGCTTGCCCCATCAACAGCGATGCGATCGCAATGAACAGGGCCACCCCGGCACTAGGGCCGTCCTTTGGGACCGCGCCGGCCGGCACGTGGACATTCGAAGTCCAGCAACAGGCAACCGTGTTCGGAGTCGCGCCCGGCCAGGCGGTAGCGCCCGGCCGGAAGACGGATATGTCGCTCGAAGCGGCCATAGGGAATTTCCATGTAATGGACCGCTCCCCCGGCGAAGGCCCGAGGCAACGTCCTCTCGGCCACGACGACCAGCGTCCCGCCTTCGAGGTCCAGGCTGACCTGATCGGGAGCCACGCCGGGCAACGCCACCACGATCGCCAGCCGGCCGTCATGCTCGAACACCTCGATCGGCGGCTCCCATACCGGCACCAGCGCATGCTGACCAGCTAACCGGAAGAACTGGCGATGCAATCGCTCGGCGCGCTCAAGCGCGTCGACGGCGGCTTCCCACATCATGGTATGGCGGGTGGATGTCACGGCTGGCTCCCTGCCTGTTCTGTCAGCCCAACACTGGCTGTCCATTCATCAAAGGCCAACGGTGCACGCGTGTCAAGCAAGCGAGGGTGAATGCACCGCTCCAACTAGTCCGGTCAGCGGGTCCAGAAGTCGTATTGGACCAGTTGATTATAGTCAGCCTGGTCACGCTCGATGGAGGTCGAAATGTCGATGTACTGATCAATACGGCCGATAGTTACTATCGCCTTTTGCGCTGTTGATGTGAGCCATTGATCATGCGGAGAACGTAAAGTGGCGAGCCTTCTGCTGTGCTGCCACATCCGACGTGCTGCCTGGAGCGCCAACCCGTGGATTTGCGTGTCGAGTACAAAAGGGGGGACCGATGTCAGCCCCCTGATGAGGTTTGTAATCTACGTTAAGGAACGAAGAGTTCAATGCCAAGTGGTAGCGGATCTCCCTTCGAACCGCTTCGAATTGCAAGTGCAGCCTTCTCGCTGATCAACTCGCGGTGCCGTTCGAACTCCTGCAACAAGTCGCTTTTGTGGGCACCTGCTTGCGACAACTCCTTAAGCACTTCCCTGCTCACAATGCAGAAGTGATGGACGCTGTCGACTCTGATGCCGAACTTAACAGCCTCACCGTCATTTGCGACACTAATGCCTTCGATGTTATCAGCCATCATCGCCTCCGTTGGCAGCTAGCTGTGCAAGAAGCCTAGCACGAAATATCTAACCGTCACGGACTCTTCCGTCAACGCGCGCTGGCATCAACGGCAACGCGGATGAGCGGGATATGCCTAGTCGAAAATCAGGAAATCCTTACATCAAGCCGTATCGCGATGTCGCCGTATACCCGGTAAGGCGCCGCCAGTTCCTTGAGCGCGACACCATTTCCGCTGCAAGCGTCCCGAAGGAAACAAAGTGAATCAATTCGCGTACAGCATCCGGCTCAAGATCATTGTCGTCCTCGGTGCCTGCATCACACTGACGGCCGCGATGGGTGTGATGGCGATCCTCGGGCTCGCAACCATGTCGATCCACGAACTCCTACCGATGGACACTTACCGGTGAATCCGCAGACGTTTGTCCTACAGGCGCGGCTTTACGATCGCGTCACGGCGCTTAAAGCGCGCATGACTGAAGCGCATGATCGAGCGAAGGGGCTGATCGAGCGCGCCCAGGGTTGTCTCGCCGTGCTGGATCATCTGCGACAAAGCACCGCCGCCCTGGCAAACATTTCCCCGGGCGGTGATATCAGTCTTTTTATCGAGGAGCTGCGTCGCTCAGAAAGCGGCTGGCACGATCAGTTGCAAATGTTGAGGGCGCTGCTGACTGAACTCACGGATCAGACTCATAGCGCCTGCGGCGAGATCGAGTCGCTCGCCGTGCTTGCGCTTGGCGCGCAAACTGCCCCCGAGACGATTGCCGACGCAGAGCGCGCTGTCGAAGCGAGTGAAGCCCACTTTCAGGAGGTAAGCGCGCAACTGGAAGCGACGCAGTTGTGGTTCGAACAGTTCGACACGCAGATCAATACGATCATGGCCAGTTTGCGAAAATCGCGCTAGGTTCGGGCAAGAAGGGGGGCTATCGTGCCGCCGTTTGAACACCCGGATAAAAGCCCACAACCAGCACGATGTATGCGAGTGCCGCGAAAATACCGGCGAGGGTGCCGAGCCAGTCCCTGGCGGCTGCGCCGCGCGCGAAATGGACCGGAATCCCCACCAGCAGGTACGCGACCGAGAAAACGATCGCAACCATCAAGGGCGGGGGCGCGAACGAAACAACGACTTCGGCAAAGGGCCGCATTCGCACACCTCATAGACATCCGAAACAGCCGCGCTATCGCTGCGGCGAGTTCCGGTGCCCGATCACTCGGGGCTATCGCGCGCTGAGAATATCCGCCGAACCGCGCGCGATGCCCGGGTAGCAGACAGACCGGTTAATGAAGCTGTTCCACGAGGGCATCAGCGCCCTTGTCGAGGCCGGTCTTCGCGGCACTCAAGGAACCAAAGGCTGCCGGCAGATTCATGGCATTCGGATACTGCTTCGAAACGTATGCCTTCAGCAGACGGCCGCTGGGACCGTCAAAGACCTCGACTGAGTAAGTAACCGAGCCGCTGAATGCACCCTGCCCGCCGCGGATTGCCTGTACGCCGTTATAGAGATTGCCCGCAAGGTCGAAATGCATGACCTGTCCGACAAGTAACGTCGTCTTTTCGGCGCCGGTGAGTGTCAGCTTGATCCGCAGCGTATTCGGGCCGGCCTGGTTCGCAACGCTGAACCGTTTCGCGAGTTTTTCGGAGAACGTCTTCCCCATGTAATCGGCGAGCGCCGCCTTGTCGGCTTCCTTCAGGTCGCCGAACTGGTTGTCGCTCCCTTGGTACACGGTGACCGGGTCCAGTATCACCTGCGTGTATTGAGGCCAGGCAACTGAAGTGGCGTACTTGTAGGGAACCTTGCCTGAGTCGTCATCGCGGTTCTGCTTCAACTGCGACGACGATGCGATACCCGTGTAGGCCACCGGTTGCACGCCGGCACACGCCGTCAGGGTTAGCACCGCTACTCCGGTGAAAAGAAGCGGGACTAGTTTGTTCTTGAACATTTAGGTTTCCTCGAAAGCCCAGTTAAGTGCCAGGTGGCGCTCAGTTCAGGCGAGAACTGATCAGGCCGCCACAGTAGCATCGACACAATAAGATGTAAACCGTCCAGACGGTCTGTACATTAAAAAACCGAGCGCGTACAATTACGCTTTGTCAGGAGACCGCCTGCTCCGTGGGCGGTACGCAGGGCCATTCGCCAGCAGTGTGTTGCAGCCGGCTATTTGTCCACACACAGAAGAGAGGCGCGCCAGCGATCAGGTGCGCGCTGCAATCGTCGCAACGTCATCAATATCGATAATGGATAACCAGACCCGCTCGGAGATTTCCCGCAAAAAGGCGATTGCTGCCGCTTTCACCATCCTCACCCGAGATGGTGTTGGAGGGCTTACGTTCGATTCGCTGTCGCGTGAGAGTGGTATCAGCAAGGGTGGACTGCTTCATCAGTTCCGCACGAAGCACGGCGTGCTGTGCGCGCTGTTGGAACAGCATCAGATTCAGTTCGAGCAAATCGGACGCGAATATATGGCGAAGGAAGGCGCATCGAAGGCTGAACCAACGCTTGCAGCCCAGATTGCAATGTATCGGGAATCCTCGAATCAACCGCATTCCGTGGCACGGGCCATTCTTGCAGCGCTCGTCGAGAGTCCTGAATTACTCGAAAGCATCAAGGCGTCTGACACGGCAAAAATGAAGGCGTTGCAGGACGAGGCGCCTGACCTCGAATTGTCATTGTTGCGATACTTTGCGGCCAGCGGTCTCGCATTTCATTCCTTGATGGGACTGTCGCAATTGAGCAATTCGGCACGGAACAGACTATTCGATCGTCTTCTTGACGAAGAGAGCTGGCCGGCGCAGATTCCACAACCCAAGCCTCGTAAGCGGTCAGCCCGCTAACCGCCGCTGGCGCGCAGGGAACGCGTGATCGGCGAGCGTTGACTGATTAGCCACGCTGCGCCGAACGCGCCGTTCAATACAGCGTGACCGCGTACCAATCACCTCTCGGTTAGGTGATCGGTGGCGTTTTCACACGCCCCAGGTCGTGGATCGCCTCGACCCGTTGCGTCGCGAGCACAACACTTCGAACGCGTGCGCATTGCCCTGGTTGCAGTGACACTGCCCGCATAATACAAACCGTCTATCCGGTTTACATGTAGTATTTGCAGTGCTAAGCTGAGCCCTCACCTGAATCGTCAGCTCTGGGACCTCCCAGAAAGACACGTGTGAAGGCAACGGCCAATCGGGCCCAGCCCCGTCGAGTTAGCCGATGTCTACTCCCTTACGACCCTCACCCCGAAAGTCAGCTTGGGGCGTTTCTGGATCGTGTTTCCACGAGCGGATGCAGAAGATGAATAGAGACAACTTGTTCGCATGTCACGAATGTGACTTCCTTCAGCGAGAAACGCCGCTAGTTGAGCGCGGTGCTGCGCGATGTCAACGATGTGGTGCTGCGCTCTACCGATACCGAAACGTGCCGACGTCGCACGAGTGGGCACTGGCGTTCACCTTGGCCGCGGCGATTCTCTTCGCTGTTGCCAACCGCTTTCCGATCTTTGAACTCTGGGTCAATGGGGCATCTGTCGAAACCACCCTTTTCGGCGCCACTTCCGCGCTTTACGCAGATGGCATGTGGCCGATCGCAGGCCTTGTGTTCGTGACAACACTCCTGATGCCTTCATTGAACATCGCAGCGGTGATCTATCTTCTCCTGCCGTTGCATACGGGCAGATTTCCTCACAAACCTGAAATCGTTCTTCGCGTGCTGCGGCACGTTGCGCCATGGGGAATGATCGAGGTGTTGATGGTCGGCATGCTGATCGCGCTCGTCAAACTCCAGCACATCGCGACAGTCGTACCCGGGGTGGGTGCGTGGGCGTTCGGAGCCGTGATGATTCTGCTTGCCGCGGCGACTGTTGCGTTTAACCCCCGTGAACTATGGGCCCGAATCGACACGATGCGAGGCGACGCCGACATGTCACACGCGCAGAATGCAAGCATCACGGCAGCAACCGCCGCGCGCGCAGGTCTGTTCGCCTGTCACGATTGCGGCCTGCTCTCAAAGCCGCTGTTCCCCCATGTCCACGCCGGAATCTGCCCACGTTGTGGCGCGGTGCTGCACTCGCGCAAGCCCAATAGTCTGGGTCGCACGTGGGCATTCCTGTTCGCCGCGATGATCCTTTACATCCCCGCCATTCTCCTGCCGGTCATGGTCACCAGTACCTTATTTGGCGCCCGCTCCGACACGATCCTGAGCGGCATCGTGTTGCTCTGGACCTCCGGATCGTGGTTGCTGGCAATAATCGTTTTCATCGCAAGCATCGTGGTGCCCGTGCTCAAGATTCTTTCGTTAGCCTATCTCGCGTGGAGTACCCAGTTGCGCTCTCCGCGAATTCCTCACCAACGCACGCGTATTTATCGATTGATTGAGTTTGTCGGTCGCTGGTCGATGCTCGATATCTACGTGATCACCATCCTTGTCGCGTTCGTGCAATTCGGTTCGATCGCAACAATCGACGCGGGTTCCGGATCGATTGCCTTCGGCGCGGTGGTTGTACTGACCATGTTCGCGGCGTTGTCGTTCGACCCGCGGCTCATCTGGGACGCAGTGGAGTCAGAACGTGAATGAATTGTCCGGACAGAAAGAGGATCAGGATACATCCGGTTTTCCGAGCGCCGTTGCTGTCAAACATTCGAAGTGGCGCATGCAACTCGTGTGGCTGGTGCCCATTGTCGCCGTGCTGATCGCTGGTTGGCTGGCCGTGAAGTCCGTCATGCAAACAGGCCCGACCATCACGATCAGGTTTTCCACTGGCGAAGGTATTGAGGCCGGCAAGACGAAGATCAAGTTCAAGAACGTCGATGTTGGCGTAATCAGGAACGTTGAACTCTCCGACGATCACAAGACGGTGCTTGCAAGCGCAGAAATGTCCCGCAACGCGTCCAGCATGCTTGTCGACGATACCCGCTTCTGGGTCGTTCGGCCGCGTATATCGGGCGGCACGGTATCGGGCATCGGTACATTGTTGTCTGGTTCCCACGTCGGAATGGATATCGGTACATCGCAAAAGGCGCGACGCGATTTCGTCGGACTCGAGTCACCGCCAGTACTCGCTTCCGGTGCGCCGGGGCGGGAGTTCGTGCTTAAAAGTGAAAACCTCGGCTCACTCGATATCGGTTCGCCGGTGTTTTTCAGAAGGCTTCAGGTTGGCCAGATCGTCTCCTACGCGCTCGATCCCGAAGGCGCGGGGATGATCGTACACGTCTTTGTCAACGCGCCTTACGACAAGTACGTGACGAACGACACCCGCTTCTGGCATGCAAGCGGCGTCGATGTGACCGTGGATACGACCGGCGTGAAGGTGGACACCGAATCATTGGTATCGATTCTGATTGGTGGCCTTGCATTCGAGAGTCCACCCGACACAAAGACTGGGGTTGAAGCCGATGCCCTGCACCAGTACCCGCTTTTCCTCAATCGAACAGAAGCGATGAAGCGGCATGACTCAATCACCGATAAGTACGTGTTGAACTTCAAGGAGTCTGTGCGTGGGCTCACCGTGGGAGCACCCATCGACTTCCGCGGGATCGTCATCGGCGAGGTATCGGCGATCAACACACACTTCGATCCGGCTACGCGGGAATTCAGCATTCCGGTCGAAGTCAACATTTTCCCGGAGCGCCTCATTCCACGCGACGAATGGAAAGACCAAGGTGGTCAAATATCCTCGGCTCGAAAGGAATTCGCGGACTACCTGATCTCAAAGGGGCTGCGGGCACAACTGAGGACAGCGAGCCTGCTGACCGGACAACTGTACATCGCAATCGATTTCTTCCCCTCCGCGCCGAAAGTGACCATGGACTGGAGTAAAAAGACGCCGCAACTGCCTACGGTGCCAGGCAATCTGCAGGGGCTTCAGGAATCGATTACCGATCTCGTCGCGAAGCTGAACCGTATTCCGTTTGAAGGAATAGCCACAGACTTGCGCAAGACACTGGGTGACGCGGACACGCTGTTGAATACGATCAATACGGATATTGCACCTGACGCAAAAACGACGATGGCCGCAGCCCGTGAAGCACTCGCGTCCGTGAATCGCACGATGCAAAGCGATTCGCCACTTCAGCAAAGCACCGCCGACACCATGCGCGAGGTCTCGCGGGCTGCCGCCTCGATCCGTTCGCTTGCGGAATACCTCGAACGTCATCCCGAAGCGCTGATCCGCGGCAAAACCGAGGACAAGCCATGAGCCGACGTTCAGCATTACCTGTGTCGATGATTGCGCTTGTTCTTGCCACTGGATGCGCAACGTCGCCGACGCCGGCGTTCTACACATTGAGCCCTGTCCAGCATATTGAACAGTCGCCAGGCGCTAGTCCAATTGCAATCGCAATAGATCTGGTTACGGTTCCCGAACTGGTCGATCGTTCGCAAATAGTCACGAAGCTCGACGCGAACCGCGTCCGTATCGACGAGTTTGCGCGCTGGGCCGATCCATTGAAGAGTCAGATTCCCCGCGTACTCGCTGCGGATCTGGCGGAGATCATTCCAGGGGCGATCGTATCGACTTTTCCTCAGCGCGCGAATGACAACGCCTACCGCGTAACGGTTGACGTGCAGAACTTCGATTCATCGGCGGACGGTACGGTGATGCTGGCCGTTATCTGGTCGGTGCGTCCTCCAAACGGAGGAAAGCAGATTGCAGGACGTTCTTTCGTCCATGAGACCGCTGTCGGGTCAGGTTACGACGGCTTGGTCAAAGCGCACAGCCGAGCTCTGTTGTCCGTGGCGAAGGATATCGCTGCGGCGACGCAATCGGCTTTGCGGTTATGAAAGCGCCAGGTGCGCGCTTTCGCGTCAGGAGAATACGCTCGCTAGTTCTTTATGAAGATCACAAGGTAGATTGGAACCCGTCGCCCTGCCATGCCGAAGTGGATAGCGCAGCGACCGGCACTACGTTAGCACCGGTCGCTGCGTCGTTCAGGCCGTACTTGCGTGAAGGGAGTCAAATACCGGAATCCGCCCTTCCTGGTCTGGATGGTGAGGTGCAGAATTACGCCGCCTGCGTTTCAGCATGGAACGGATAGTCGGTGTAACCGCGTGCGTCGCCACCATAAAAAGTACTACGGTCGTACTGGTTGAGTGGCAGATTCAACCGCAGGCGCTCCGGCAGATCGGGGTTGGCGATGAAGTGGCGGCCAAACGCTACGATGTCCGCGTGGCCCGCTTCGATGATCGCGTCCGCAGTCTCTTTCGTGAAACCGCCTGCAGCGATTAGCGTGCCGGTGAACTTCGGCCGCAGATGGCGCGCCGCGACCGGATCGTGAACTTCGCCGATCGTCTCCGTGCCCTTGATGCGCGGCTCGACCACGTGGAGATAGCCGATGCCACGCTTGTCCAACTGCTCCGTCACGTAACCGAAGGTGGTTTCCGGATCGCTGTCATACATCGAGCCATAGGTGCCGCTCGGTGCAATGCGCACGCCAACCCGATCCGCTCCCCACACCGAAATCAGTGCGTCCGTCACTTCGAGGAAGAAGCGGGCGCGATTTTCAATCGGTCCACCGTACTCGTCGGTGCGAGCATTCGAACCGTCCTGGAGAAACTGGTCCGGCAAGTAGCCGTTTGCGCCGTGCAGCTCGACACCGTCGAAGCCCGCGCGCAGTGCCCGCTCGGCACCTCTGCGGAAGTCCTCGATAATGGCGGGGATTTCGTGCAACTCAAGTGCACGGGGCATCGAGAATTCGACTTCGCCGTTCACCGAATACGCATGGCCTTCAGCTCTCAGCGCAGACGGAGCGACGGGCGCCACACCACCAGGCTGAAGATCGGGGTGAGACTGACGGCCAACATGCCACAACTGCAGGAAGATGCGAGCGCCTTTGGCGTGCACGGCATCCGTGATCCGGCGCCACCCTGCAATCTGATCGTCGGAGTAGATTCCCGGGGCCATTGCATAGCCGTAGCCTTGTACCGAAACGGGGGTTGCCTCAGTGACGATGAGACCACCTTCGGTTGCGCGCTGCGTGTAGTACTCAACCATCAGATCGCCCGGCACGTCGCCGGGCTCCGAACGCATGCGTGTCAATGGCGCCATCGCGACGCGATGGGAAAGCGTGTAGGGGCCCACTTTGACGGCTGAAAACAGCTTGCTCATGGAGTTACTCCTTGCGGATCAGTTAGCACCGGCTTGCGGTACGAGTGCGGTAACACGTTCGATGGCTCTTGCAACTGTCGGGCGAGCCACAACGGCGATTTGCTGTCAGACGAGTTCCTGGTAGCGGTTCGCCGGACACAGAAACATCGTCGTTGAATTGAACGGGCCAGGGTAGGCAGCGCGACTGCATAACACTCATTCCCTTGGGGCATATCGGCAGGACTTCATCCCGGTCGGTGAACATCTGATGGCGCAAGGGAAGTCGCTGAGGATAAGAACGCGTTACCGTATGCCTGTGCGGCATGAGTGTTATGCCGACGCTACGGAAAACAACGTGGCGCGGTGGTGTATCTTCCGGCAAGCAGGTTTCGTCGCGCGTGTTTGACGGTGCGACGCTCGAGCCCCAGACATCCGTTCCAGGAGGGACGACCGTGGACCGACTAACAGCGATGGAGACGTTTGTGTGTGTGGTGGAGTCCGGCTCTTTTTCGGCGGCAGCGCGGTTACTGAACGTGGGGCAGCCCGCCGTTTCCAAGTCCATCGCGCAACTCGAAGAGCGGCTCGCGGTTCGACTGCTGCTTCGCTCGACGCGCGGGCTGACGCCGACCGAAGCAGGCCACGCATTTTACGAGCGCGCAAAGCGGGCGATCGAAGAGGCGGACGAAGCGGAGGTTGCGGCAAGAGGATCGGCTGGCGCCCTCTCGGGTCGTCTCAGGATTTCAGCAGCGGTGACCTTTGCGCGAATTCACATCCTTCCGCGGCTTCAGACATTTCTTGATCGACACCCTGAACTCAACATCGACATTGTGCTCGACGATGAAAACATCGATCTGCTGGAGCGCGGCATCGACGTTGCACTCAGGATGGGGGTGCTTGGCGACTCGAACATGACTGCACGCAAGGTCGGTCACGGTCGGCGTTGCGTCGTCGGCACGCCAGCGTGGTTCGCAAAAGCCGGCGAACCGCGGGTCCCTGCGGATCTGCTATCGCATCAGGCGATCGTGTATGAGCAGGGCGGCGGCGGAAGCGTGTGGTCGTTCAAGCAAGGCAATTCGGAAACGTCAATTGTCGTCGCCGGGCGCGTCCGCGTGAACGCCGCGGAAGGCGTGCGCGCGGCCGTGCTCGCCGACATGGGCGTCGCGATCGCTTCGGAATGGATGTTCACGCCGGAACTCGCAAGTGGTGCCGTCAAACGCGTGCTGCCCGACTGGGAATTGCCGGGTATCGACCTGTGGGCAGTTTTTCCCAGTGGGCGCATGGTCAGTGCAAAGGCACGCGCTTTCGTTGCCTGGATTGAGGAGATATTCGGCCCTCAGATTGACGCCTTGCCAATCGAAGCGCCGCCATCGACAAACAACGTTTGACCCGTAATGAAAGCAGCGTCATCGGACAGCAGGAAAGTGATGGCTGCAGCAATCTCGTCTGGCTTGCCGAAGCGTTTCATTGGGACGGCGGCGAGATAGCGCTGCTCCCCTTCGCTTCCTGGCGCGTTGTTGGCTCTAAACAGTTCGGTTTCCGTGGGACCGGGTGCGACGGAATTGACTGTGATGCCAGTGGTCGCCAGCTCAAGCGCCCAGGAGCGCGAAAAACTCACCAGGGCGGACTTGGCGGCGGCATAAGCCGTGCGCTCCACGATGCCAAGGACAGTGAGGCTCGTTATGTTGACGATTCGCCCCCAGCCTTGGGCGCTCATATTGGGCAGGAGTGCTTGCGCCGCCTGTACAGCCGGATGCAGATTGACCGACATGACGGAGTCGAGCGTGTCCAGATCGATGGCGCCCAGCCTCTGCGGTTTGACCAGCCCAACGTTATTGACCAGGCCGTCGAACTTGTATTCCGCCACAAGCCTATCGAGCACAGCCTGCGTTTTCACGCGGTCGGACAGGTCGACAGGCACGAGCGTTCCTGGGAAGCCAGGGTCGTCTGCCTGGCGTGCCAGTCCCACAACCCGGTGCCCGTCTGCGTTCAGCCGCGCTGCGACGGCTCTGCCGATGCCTTTGCTGGCACCGGTTACAAGAAAAGTGCGTGATTTCATATTGCCTCGATGTTGATGTACCAGCTTGCCTGTCCAATCGTTCCCGACGGTTCACGGCCGGGAACGAAACAGGACCGAATCAGGACCGAATCAGGACGCCGAAGCGACCTTCTTGCGGAGAACCGGCAACATATCCTGGGGCTCCGGACGGTGCGTATAGTCAGGGTTGACTTCCGAGTACAGGATCGTTCCGTCTTGCCCGACCACGTAGCGCGCCGGCATCGGCAACGTCCAACTGTCGTCTCCGTTGAACGCCGGCAGATCGTTCTTGAGGTTCTTGTACAGATCCACGAGATAGTCGGGCAAAGCAAAGCGGATGCCGAATGCGGCGGCCACATCATTGTGCGTGTCGCTCAGGATCGGGAAGTTCAGCTTGTTAGTGCGGACCGATTTGCGGCTGTTCACGGCATTCTGCGGGGAGATCGCAACCAGACTTGCACCTTCGGCCTTGAACGACGGCAGCGCTTCTTCCAGGGCCGTCAGTTCAAGATTGCAATACGGGCACCATACGCCGCGGTAGAAGCTGATTACGAGCGGCCCCTGCTTCAGCAGCTCGACAGACGACACGGGTTTGCCCTCCGGATCATTGAGGGTAAATTCCGGTGCTAGGTCGCCTGCTTTGAGCGCGCGTGCGGCCTGGCCGGACGCCACGAGTTCGGCCGTCGCACGTTCCATGACCGGATGGATTTCCGGCGGTGCAAAGAATGGGGCTTTACCGCCTTTGAAATCGGCCTTGAATGCATCGAGCCTGGCTTGAAGTGACATGACTATCTCCTTCCTGATGATGTTCAACGCACATTGCGTGGGAGGGATAGTCCGTCAATGCAAACCGCCGGAGAAGACAGCGCGATTGCATAACTGTCATTCCTGCTGGGCATGGGAGGCGCCGGTGCGCTTCCCACCGCTGATTGAAACTGTTTTTTCCCATGACCCGCTTATCGCATTGCCGGGACGAAGATAGCCTCAGTCGACTCACAACCTAGCAACAGGACTTTTCGTGGAACGACAGGCAACACACTGGATAGACGGCGAATGGCTGGAAACCGGCACGCCCCGGGAAAGCATCGACCCGGCAACCGGCCAGGCATTCGCATCGTATTTCGACGGCGGACTCGACGAAGCGAAGCGCGCCGTCGCGGCCGCCCGTAGGACCTTTCTCGAGACCGACTGGAAAGTCGATCCGATGAAGCGCGCGAGCGCTCTGAGCCATCTCGCCGATGCCTACGAGCAACGTGCCCAGGACATCATCGACTGCCTCTCAATCGAAAACGGCAAGCCCAAGGTCGAAGCCGGCTTTGAAGCCATGCAGATCGTGCGCGCGCTACGGTTTGCGTCCGGCCTCGCGCTCCATACATTTGGGCGGGTCTCGGAGCCGCGCCCCGGAACGCAGTCGATGGTGCTCCGCCAGCCCGTGGGCGTGGCGGGGCTGATCGTGCCATGGAATTCGCCGGCCTATCTGCTGGTCCGCGCGCTGGCACCCGCGCTCGCGGCAGGCTGCACCGCAGTCGTCAAGCTGCCGGCCCAGGCGGCACAGACCGCGCAGCTCTCGGCCGAGATACTCGCGAGCGTGCCGGAAATTCCCCGAGGGGCAATCAATCTGTTCGTCGAAAGCGGTGCGGACGGCGCGAAGTTCCTCGTCGACTCACTCGATGTCCCGGTCATCAACTTCACGGGCAGCACCTCAACCGGACGTGCAATCGCCACGGCGGCCGCCGCCCGCTTCAAGCGGGTCGGACTCGAACTTGGCGGAAAGACGCCGCATCTGGTTTTCGACGACGCGGATCTCGCACAGGCGGTGCCGACCATCGCGGCATCGTCCACCGTGTTCGCAGGTCAGTTCTGCGTGACGGGCAGCCGCATTCTGGTTCAGCGCGGAGTCGCGGAGCAGTTCAAGAACCTGCTGGCGGAACGACTCGCCGCTGTGCAGCCCGGTGCATCCGCCGATGCATCAAGCCAGATGGGGCCGCTCATCGACCGCGCGTCGGTCGAGCGGGTCGACCGGATGGTCGCGGCCGCGCTGGCGGAAGGTGCGACGGCCGTCGTGCGAGGCGGCCCGATTGTCGAAGGGCCACTCGCGGCGGGCGCCTTTTACCGCCCCACGCTGCTGGAAGTGCCCGCGTCGGGTCTCGCCATCTCGCGCGACGAAGTGTTCGGTCCGGTTCAGACGCTTCAGGTGTTCGACACGGAAGACGAAGCCATCGCACTCGCCAACGATAGCGAGTATGGCCTGAGCGCTTGCATCTGGACGCGGGACGCGGACCGGCCGATCCGCGTGGCGCGTCAGCTCGACGCCGGCCACATTTGCATCAACGAGTGGGCGGGCATGCAGGTCGAATTCGAGGAAGGCGGCTTCAAGAACAGCGGCCAGGGCCGGCTCGGCGGGCTCGCCGGCATCGACGATTTCCTCGAGTACAAGCAGATCCTTCAGGTCTTCCACCGCGCGTAACAGAAACCGGCGGCTGCAAACCCGGCGTGCGCCGGCAGCGGAAAGACCGCCAGGGTTTGCTGCCTCAACGAAGAGCCGGATATCGGCGAGCCTTTCCACGATATTCCCATATTTTTTGAAAATCCTTCAAAAGATAGGCCAATTATCAAAATTGGTTCGCGTGTACACAATGGGCTCACTTCTTCAATCCGCGACTCTTCATTACCTCACGCCCCCAGAGATTTCCACCATGACATCCACCGCTTCGTCACTCTTCACGCCGACCGTTGTTTCACAGTTCCAGCTCCCGCACCGGGTCGTCATGGCGCCGATGACACGCTCGCGCAGCACGCAGCCGGGCGACGTGCCCAATGCGATGATGGCGCGCTACTACGCGCAGCGCGCATCGGCCGCATTGATCGTCACCGAGGCCACGCAGATTTCTCCGCAGGGCAAGGGCTATTCGTTCACGCCGGGCATTTATAGCGCCGCGCAGGTCGCGGGATGGCGTCTCGTCACCGATGCGGTTCACGCCGCCGGCGGCCGGATATTCCTGCAACTGTGGCACGTCGGGCGTATGTCCCATCCGGACTTCCACGACGGCGAACTGCCTGTCGCACCGTCCGCCATTCCCTTCAACGGTCAGATCTGGAAAGTGGACGCGGCAACGGGCATAGGCGCTATGGTCGCGTGTCCGACCCCACGTGCGTTGTCCGTCGAGGAAATTCGGGATGTCGTGGCCGACTTCCGCCGCGCGGCGCGCAACGCGGTGGACGCGGGCTTCGACGGCGTGGAGATTCACTGCGCGAACGGTTATCTGGTCGACCAGTTCCTGCGCACGACCTCCAACACACGCACCGACGAATACGCCGGCTCGCGTGAAAACCGGCTGCGCTTTCTGAAGGATGTGGTCAACGCCGTGGCCGAGGAAGTCGGCGCGGAGCACACCGCCATCCGTCTCGCGCCGTTCCTGACCGCCCGCGGCATGGACTGCCCGGACATCCTGCCGACGATTCTCGAAGCAGCCGAGTTTCTGCAGGCGCGTGGCATTGCCTATCTGCATCTCGTCGAAGCCGACTGGGACGATGCCCCTCAGTTCACCGAAGCATTCCGCAAGGCCATCCGCGAACGTTTTACGCGCCCAGTCATTGTTGCCGGCAAGTACGACTCGACCCGCGCCGAGTGGGTTCTGTCGCACGGCTATGCGGACCTGGTCGCCTTCGGCCGCCCGTTCGTCGCGAACCCCGACTTTCCTCGCCGCCTGGCCGAGGGTCTGCCGCTTGCCAGCTTCGACGGAAGTACGCTGTTCGGCGGCACCGAACGCGGATACGGCGATTACCCGAACTGGAGCGGCACCGCCATGACGGCGGAAGAAAGTGCGCTTACTCCATAAGCGACCATTCACCGGCACAGCACGCTATGTTAAATTCTCACGCCACTACTCACACATCATCTTCATCGCGCTCCCAGCGCATCGCCTTCGTCCAGGCCTGCTGGCATAAAGACATCGTCGATCATTGTCGAACCTCGTTCGTCGCGGAACTTGCTCAGGCTGGTTATGCCGAATCGGACTGCGATTTCTTCGAAGTTGCCGGAGCATTCGAAATCCCGCTGCACGCTAAAATTCTTGCGCAGAGCGGCAAGTACGCGGCGGTGGTTTGCGCCGGGCTGGTTGTTGATGGCGGGATCTATCGCCACGAATTCGTGGGTCAGGCAGTCATCTCCGGACTGATGCAGGTGCAACTGGAAACCGGAACACCGGTCCTGTCCGCCGTGTTGACACCGCATCACTTCCACAGTTCGGAGGAGCACACGAATTTCTTCCTCGCACACTTCGAAGTGAAAGGCGCCGAGGTCGCTCGCGCCTGAATCCAGACAGTGGAAACGATCGCTGCAATGCGCAACTCGCGCGAGTGCGCGCCGGCGGCGCAAGCGGCCTGAGGGAGAAAGCGAACGGCGAGCGCATGCGAGCGGTCGCCGCATTTGGCAGTCAGAACGTTTCCAGCCTTCGGTCCGCGAGTGAGCCGTTGCCGGCACCGGCACGGCCGCCCTCGCTGCAGAGGTTTGACGCTCTTGTGCCCTTACGACCGGAGCCTTGGGTGGCGGGGCCGCTCGAGCCTGCATCGGCTGACCGTGAAGCGCACCGTCAAGGCGGAAGATCGTCACCGCGTCGATCAACTGGCGGCCCTGGTCCTCGAGGGACCTCGACGCGGCGGCCGCTTCTTCAACCAAGGCAGCGTTCTGCTGCGTGATCGAGTCCATTTGACCTACCGCGCGATTCACCTGCTCGATCCCTCTCGACTGCTCGTCGGTCGCGGCGCTGATCCAGTCCGGACACCAGAAGCACCAGCAAGACAAGCAATCCGAACGCCACCGTGAGCTTGCCGCGCAGGGTCATTTTATTAGAATTCATGACTTATTCTCCGGTCACAACACTACAGATGGCCGTGTCCCGGACAGCCCCAACCGGACGGAACGCGGATTAATTATTTTCGTCGCATCTTCTCTGCTGCATAAGTGCCATAACACTGGCGAGCGCAGACGGAAAACAAGCAGCTATCCACCGTGATCAACGGAGCGTTTCCATTAGCGCAATCTGGCACGCGCCCGCGCGATCAACGCCGAAGTCGACGAGTCATGCTTCTTCTCATCGACGCTTGCCGACGTCAAATCCGCCTCGACCACCTTGCCGAGGATCTTGCCCAATTCGACGCCCCATTGATCGAACGGGTTGATGTCCCATACCGATGCCTGCACCAGCACCTTATGCTCGTACAGCGCGATCAATGCGCCGAGCGAACGCGCGGTGAGTGCATCGACCAGCAGCGTGCTCGTCGGACGGTTGCCCGGAAACACCAGATGCGGCGCCAGTTCCGGCTTGTCCGCACCGGCAACCTTCTTCGCTTCTTCGAGCGTGCGGCCGAGCATCAGCGCTTCGCTTTGCGCGAAACAGTTCGCCAGCAGCTTCGGATGATGACTGACGAGCGGATGCTCCGGCGTCAACACGGCGATGAAGTCGATCGGCACGATCGTCGGGCCCTGATGCAGCATCTGGAAAAACGCATGCTGACCGTTCGTGCCCGGTTCGCCCCAGGTCACGGCGGCGGTCGGATAGTCGACCATTGCGCCATCGAGACGCGCCGACTTGCCGTTGCTCTCCATTTCGAGCTGTTGCAGATACGACGGCAGGAAATGCAGCGCTTCCGAATATGGCGCGACCAGATAGCTTTGCGAGCCGAAGAAGTTGCGATACCAGATGCCGATCATGCCGAGCAGCACCGGCAGATTCTTTTCGAGCGGTGCGTCGCGGAAATGCTGGTCCATCTCGTTGGCGCCGGCCAGCAGTTCGTCGAACTGTTTCGGCCCGATCGCGATCATGATCGACAGACCCACTGCCGACCACAGCGAATAACGCCCACCGACCCAGTCCCACATCTCGAACACATTCTCTTTCGCGATGCCGAACCTGACCACTTCAGCCGGGTTTGCCGACACGCCGACGAAGTGCTTCGCCAGCGCACTCTCCGGGCAGCCTTTCTCGATGAACCAGTCGCGCAGCGAGCGCGCATTGGTCATCGTTTCGAGCGTCGTGAAGGTCTTGGAGACGATGATCGCAAGCGTCTCTTCGGGATCGATCATCTGCATCACGTTGTACAGATCCGCGCCGTCCACGTTCGACACGAAGTGCGTGGTGATCTCCGGCGTGGCCAGATGATGCAGCGCGTGCACGACCATCTTCGGCCCGAGGTCCGAGCCGCCGATGCCGATGTTCACGACGTAGCGAATCCGCTTGCCGGTGTAGCCGGTCCACTCGCCGCTGCGGACCTTGTCGGCGAACGCGGCCATCCTGGCGCGTTCGGCCAGGATTTCCGCATGGAATGGCGCCTTCGGATCAGTGGCGCGCAGCGCGGTGTGCAATGCGGCGCGACCTTCGGTCGGGTTGACGACTTCGCCCGCGAACATCGCGTCGCGGCGCTTCTCGACGCCGGCTTCGCGCGCGAGTTGCACCAGCAGTTTCAGGGTTTCGTCGGTGATGCGGTTCTTCGAAAAATCGGCCGCGAGACCGCCGCCCGCGAACGCAAAGCGCTCAGCACGGGTAGGGGCGGGATCGTTCTCGGGGGCGAACCAGTCGCGCATGTGCGCATCGCGAATCTTCTCGTAATGCGTTTGCAGCGAGGACCATGCGGCCACGACCTCATCGTGGTATCGGATCAGGCGCTCCACTTCCAGCCTTGACCCGAGGATGACGGGAACGCGCTGATGGACATGGTCAGGCTGGACTTCCATGATCCGCATCTCGCCCGTCGTACTCATCCCGCCAGCCTGTTCGACGATGAACGACATCGGATTGGCCTCATAGGTCAGCCGCAACCGTCCAGCAAGCTGGGGGTTCTTGTTGTCTCGCGGATAGAGGAAAACGCCTCCACGCATCAGGATTCGATGGACCTCCGCGACCATGGACGCTATCCAACGCATGTTGAAATTCGTTTGCCGCGGCCCCGAAGCACCTGCCACACACTCGCGGACATAGCGGCGCACAGGTTCTTCCCAATAGCGCTCGTTGGACATGTTGATCGCGAATTCGCAGGTATTTTCCGGGATCTGAAGCTGTGGGTGGGTCAGCACGAACGATGCCGACTCCCTATCGAACGTGAAACCGTCGACGCCATACCCCGTGGTCAGCACGAACATCGTCGTTGCACCGTAGATCGCGTACCCCGCGCAGACCTGCTTCACGCCCGGCTGAAGAAAATGACGCTCGTCGAGAACGGCATCAGACACCGGAGCAGCCAGCACGGAAAAGATACTTCCGACAATGCCGTTAATCTCAAGATTGGAGGATCCATCGAGCGGATCGAAAAGCAGCAGATATTCGGGGGTATCCGTGGCATGCTCATGCCCGCTCACCTGAACCGACTCGAGCTCTTCAGACGCCAGTCCGCGCAGACAACTAATCGACTCGACCGTACTGATCATAATGTCGTTAGAAACGACGTCGAGCTTCTTTTGCGCCTCTCCATGAACATTCTCGGAATGTGCAATTCCGGATGCGCCGTCGAATACGCCTCGCTCAACAGCGGTTGCGATGGAGGAGCATGCGTCGGCAACAGATTCGATCAGCGTAACCAGTCCTGCCGGGACTCGTTCGTCAAGTGCTGCTTTCGCGAGAAATGAGGACAGCGTAATGTACTGGGTGCTTGCTATGTGAGTCATGTTCGGTCTGCTTGGCAGAAACTATCTGGCGATCGATTGGAATCAACGGGTTGAGAGAGACTCCGTCGACATGCATACAGCAATGGTGGACGCTTACGCATCACATGGCGCGGCGCTACCTTGCCCGAGCAGCGCGAGGGCTGCATCGGGACCCGCGCCTCCCGCAACATACGGCTCGGGAGGATCCTGCTCGCGCCAAGCGTCGATGACAGGATCGACCCATTGCCATGCGGCGTCGAGTTCGTCGCCTCGCATGAAAAGTGTGAGTCTGCCGCGGATCACGTCGAGCAGGAGCCGCTCGTAGGCATCCCTTCGTCTCGTCGAGAATGCCGAAGAAAACTCGAGGTTCAAACTCACCGGTCTGACCGTCATCTCATCACCCGGCGCCTTGGTCATCAGGTACAGTTTCAGGCTCTCGTCCGGCTGCAACCGGATGACGAGGCGGTTGCCCTGGCTGTCCGTGCCGGGAGAGCCGAAAACCGAGTGCGGCACATCCCTGAAATTGACGACGATCTCCGCGACTCGACTCTGCAGGCGTTTGCCGGTGTACAGGTAGAAGGGCACGCCTGCCCAGCGCCAGTTATTCAGCTCCACTTTCAGCGCGACGAATGTCTCCGTCCGGCTATCGGCACGAATGTCCGGCTCGTCCAGGTAGCCGGCAACCGGCGCGCCATGCATCTCGCCGGCCGTGTACTGACCACGTACGGTCTGCCGTGCCACATCGACCGCGCTGAGTGGCTTGAGCGAGCGAAGGACCTTGAGTTTCTCGTCGCGTACGGCATCCGCTTCGAGACTCAGCGGCGGCTCCATGGCGAGTATGCACAGCAACTGCAACAGATGATTCTGGACCATGTCCCGCATTGCGCCGGTGCGCTCGTAAAACGCACCGCGCCCCTCAACGCCCACCTGCTCGGCAATCGTGATCTGGACATCACGAATCCCGTCGCGATTCCAGAGACGTTCGAACATCCCATTGCCAAAGCGCAACGCAAACAGGTTTTGAACAGTCTCCTTACCGAGGTAGTGATCGATCCGGTATATCTGCTGCTCGCGAAATATCGCCCCGACCTCGCGGTTGATCCGTTGAGCGGAGGGCAAATCATGGCCCAGCGGCTTTTCCAGAACGACCTTCGATGTCGCGGAGACCAGCTCTGCCCGATTCAGTTCAGTGCATATCGGAATAAACAGTTCCGACGGCGTGGCAAGGTAGAAGATGTGCCCCCGGCTCTCCTGCCATCGCAACATTGCGGCGAGCCGTGCGTAGTCCGCAGACACTCGCGCGTCCAGTTGAACGAATTCGAGGCGAGCTGAGAAGGTGCTCCACTGTGCGTCGTCGAAGTCGGTCGCGGGCAGGAACTGACGCAAGGCATCGCGTACCTTATCGAGGTAGCTGTTCCGCTCCAGCCCCTCCCGTCCGACGCCGACGATGCGCATGCCGTCCGGAAGCGCGCCCTCCCGGTGGTTCTGATACAACGCGGGTAGAAGCTTGCGCATGGCAAGATCTCCCGTGCCGCCAAAAATAACCAATATCTGTACTTTCATCGATCTGACTCCGACGGGATTCCTGGGGCCATGTGACCTGTCGCGCGCTCGTGCCAGCGCAATCCATTACGCGCAGTGCACGCGGTCATAGCGCCCTGCCATCGCCGACAGCGCAACCGGCTTGATCTTGTGCGCCTGTCCGGCACTGCCGAATGCCTCGAAGCGGGAACAGCACAGATCCCGGGCCGCGCCGAGTGCGTCCGTGAAGAATCGACGCACGTCGAACTCGGAAGGACGCTGTGCAAGTGAGCGCCGTATTGCACCGGTCATCGCGAGGCGAATGTCCGTATCGATGTTGATCTTGCGTACACCATGGCGAATGCCCTCGCAGATCTCTTCCACCGGAACACCGTACGTTTCGCGGATTTCGCCGCCGAATTCACGAATGATCTCGAGCCATTCCTGAGGCACGGAACTCGATCCGTGCATCACCAGATGAGTATTGGGCAGGCGGCGATGAATTTCCCTGATCCTGTCGATCGCAAGAATGTCGCCCGACGGTTTGCGGGAGAATTTATAGGCACCGTGCGATGTGCCGATAGCAATTGCCAACGCGTCGACCCCGGTACGCTGCACGAAGTCGACGGCCTGCTCGGGGTCGGTCAGCAGCATGTCGTGGGTCAATACGCCTTCGGCACCCGAGCCATCCTCCTCCCCTGCCATTCCCGATTCGAGCGAACCCAGACATCCGAGCTCACCCTCGACCGACACCCCGACGGCATGCGCCATCTCCACCACAGTGCGCGTCACCTCGACGTTGTAGTCGTAGCTCGCAACGGTTTTCATGTCCGGCATGAGTGAACCGTCCATCATCACGCTGCTGAATCCGCTGCGGATCGCGGCCTGGCAAACAGCCGGCGACGCCCCGTGGTCCTGATGCATCACGACCGGGATGTCGGGATAAGTCTCGATCGCCGCCTCGACGAGGTGACGCAGAAACGCTTCGCCTGCGTATTTCCGCGCGCCGGCGGAGGCCTGCATGATGACCGGACTATCGCAGTCAGCGGCCGCCTGCATGATTGCCTGAACCTGCTCGAGGTTATTGACGTTGAATGCCGGCACGCCATACGCGTGCTCCGCCGCATGGTCCAGCAACTGCCGCAATGAGATCAGCGCCATGTCATTTCCAGGAAGTAATGTCGCCGTGCGGCGAACGTCGTTAAATTGATATCGAGAATGATCACGACATCGCGCCGGTGTCGGCGATTCCGGCACTTTTGGGCACGACGCGGCGACGCAACGAAGACGAAACTAGTCAACCACCCCTTGTTCCACTTCGAGCGTGCGGTTCACGGCGTCGACGATCGCATCCACCGTAATACCGAACTCTTCGTACAACGTCTCAGCCGGAGCCGACTCGCCAAAGTGCGACAACCCGATCACAGCGCCGCTCAACCCGACGTACTTCCGCCAGAAATCGCCGGCCGCCGCTTCAATGGCCACGCGCCGGATCTTGGGCGGCAAAACGGAAAGCTGGTACGCAAGCGGTTGACTATCGAAGATCGTGGTTGACGGCATCGACACAACCCTTGCGGCAATCCCTTGATCGGCGAGCGCCGTCTGCGCTTTGAGCGCGAGTTCCACCTCGGAACCCGTCGCAATCAGAATGATGTCCGCCGGTCCGCCGACAGCCTCCGAGAGCACATAACCGCCTTGCCGGATCTGTGCCTTCGCCTGCGCGGTACGGGAAAGCGGCGGCAGATTCTGGCGCGAAAGCAGCAGCGCAGTCGGCGCATCGGTTGTTTCCAATGCTGCCGCCCACGCATATGCCGTTTCGACCGCGTCTGCCGGACGCCACACGTTCATCCCCGGAATCTGGCGCAGCATTGCCGCGTGCTCGATCGGCTGATGGGTAGGCCCGTCCTCGCCGAGACCAATCGAATCGTGGGTGAAAACGTAAATACATTGCAGATGCATCAACGCCGCCATACGAAGCGCATTCTTCGCGTAGTCGGAAAACACCAGGAAGGTCCCGCCATACGGAAGGAAACCACCATGGAGCGCAGCGCCATTCATGATCGCGACCATGCCGAACTCGCGAACGCCGTAGTGGATATAGTTTCCAGGCCCGTTCGCGCTGTCGGACATGAGCGCACGCGAAGCCGGCACCATGGTGAGATTCGACGGCGCCAGGTCTGCCGAACCGCCCAGAAGTTCAGGCAATCGACCAACCAGCAACTCCAGGCATTTCTGCGACGCCTTGCGAGTCGCCATCTTCTGCTCGAACCAGTCACCGCCCTCCAGCAGGCTTTCGATCGCCTCGGCGGATCGTTCGCGGCGGCTGCCGTGCATGCGGGACTCGAAGTAGCCGGCCTTTTCCGGAAAGCGGGTGCGATAGGCTTCGAACAACGTGCGCCAGGCCATGTTGCTCTCACGGCCCGCCGCTCGCGCATCCCATGCGTCGCGAACCGGCCCGGGAATATCGAACGGCGCGTGATGCCAGCCAAGATGCTCCCGCGTGGCCGCGATTTCAGCGGCGCCAAGTGGAGCGCCATGCACGTCGTGCGTGCCGGCCCGATTCGGCGAACCATGTCCGATCACCGTCTTGCAGCAGATCAACGTCGGCCGGTCACGTTCCGCTCGCCCTGCCTCGATCGCCCGCTCGATCGACAGCGGATCATGTCCGTCGACACCCTCGACGACATGCCAGCCGTACGCACGGAAGCGCATCGGGGTCTGGTCGGTGAACCAGCCCTCGACATGGCCATCTATCGAAATGCCGTTGTCGTCATAGAACGCAATCAGTTTGCCGAGCTGCCAGGTGCCGGCGAGCGAGCACGCCTCATGCGAGACGCCTTCCATGAGGCAGCCGTCGCCGAGAAACACATAGGTGTGGTGATCGACAATGTCGAAACCCGGTTCGTTGAATTCAGCGGCCAACAGCCGTTCAGCCAACGCCATGCCGACGGCATTGGCAAGACCCTGTCCTAACGGGCCGGTAGTCGTCTCGACCCCTGGCGTCAGACCGCGTTCCGGGTGCCCGGGCGTAATCGACTGCCACTTCCGGAAACCCTTCAGATCGTCTATCGACAGACCGTAGCCGCTCAGATGCAACGCGGCATAGAGCAGCATCGACCCGTGACCGTTTGACAGCACGAAGCGATCCCGGTTGACCCAATCCGGACTTGCCGGATCATGCTTCAGGTACTTGCGCCACAGTACTTCGGCGATATCCGCCATTCCCATCGGCATGCCGGGGTGTCCAGAATTGGCAGCCTGGACGGCGTCGATTGCCAGAAACCGAACTGCGTTGGCAAGTTCTGTCCGGGTCGGATTAGCATGATCCATGAATCACCACTGTTTCGTATACCTAAATTAATATATTGAAGCCCCGCGCGTTTTTCTCGACGAGGCTCCGGCATCCTGTCTTCGGGTACTGTTACGACCTCAGGCGGCAGGCACCGCCGTACTATCCAGCAGATGCGTGATCGATTCACCCATGCTGCGCAGGATCAGAAAGCAGGAACATGCGCCGGCGTCCAGGACACCAATCGAACGGTCGCCCAAACGGGCTGCCCGGCCGATACGGGCGCGCAGCTCGCGGGTCGAATTCATCCCGGCTTCCGCGGCAACCACCATCGCATCGATACACTCCCGGAAGCTCTTGCCCTCTTCCAACGCCACCCCATACGCCATCCGCGCGGGAGCAAGCGTGTCGATCAGCGTCTTGTCGCCGACCTTCGCATCGCCGATCTCCTGGACAGAATCGATACCGGCAACAAGTGCCTGATAGAAAAGGGATTTGTCGAGTTCGGCGTGGTCCGCGAACGTGTCGCTCATGCTGAGAAAGAACGTCCCGTAGAGCGGTCCCATTGAACCGCCGATGCCGTCCATGAGTGCCGAGGACAGATCAGCGAGAGCCACCTGGAGCGACGGTGCCGATCCGCGTGCCGCAAGATGCTCCCCACACTGGCTAAAGCCCTTGCTCATGTTGATGCCATGGTCGCCATCACCAATCGCGCCGTCGACTTCGCTCAGATACTGGCGATTCGCATTGATGGTTCGAACCAGATCGACGACCACACCGCCGGCGTCGGCCAATTTAACGATTTCAGTCATCGTGCGTCTCCCACATTGAGTCCGATGCTTTGACATGGATGCGCGAGGCACGCGCTCAGTTCGTCGTCGAGTTTCGTCAACGTCAGCGTAACCCCCATCATTTCCAGCGACGTAAACAGATTGCCGACGAACGAGAACTGGATGTCGATTCCCGCTTCACGCAGATACTCGGCAACCTCTCCGTACAGGATGTATTGCTCCATCACCGGCGTCGCGCCGAGACCGGACAACAGCACCGATACCCTGTCGCCTCTGGCAAAAGGCAAATCCGGCAACAGCTTGTCGAGCATCAGCCTCGCCATGTCTCTCGCGGGAACGGTGGGCTGGACCAGGATTCCGGGTTCGCCATGATGGCCGATGCCGACTTCCATTTCGCCATCTTTAATGACGAAGTTCGCCTTGCCGACCGCGGGGATCGTACAGGCGGACAGGCCGACACCGATCGAGCGCGTCGAGTCCACCGCTTTGCGCGCACTGGCGATCACTTCATCGAGCGTGGCGCCCTGAGCGGCCCGTGCCCCCCCTACCTTCCACATCACGATTTCACCGGCAACGCCGCGCCGTTTTTCGATCTCGTCTTTCGGCGCCGACGCGGCATCGTCGTTTGCGACGACCGTGCGCACGCGAATACCTTCGCGCTCGGCCAGCTTGATTGCCATCTTCACGTTCATATTGTCGCCTGCGTAGTTGCCGTAAAGGCACGCTACGCCCGCGCCGCTATCGGCCGCCTTGAAAGCTTCAAAGAATGATTTCGCAGTCGGCGACGAAAAGATTTCGCCGATGGCCACGGCGTCCACCAGGTTGCGCCCGACATAGCCGATAAAAGCCGGTTCGTGTCCTGATCCCCCGCCGGTCACAATACCCACACGGTCCTTCTGGCGAGCATGGGCATGCGAGACAACGCGAGGATTCTCCGGTGCGGCGCGCAGCTCCGGGTGTGCCGCGAGGATGCCGCGAAGCATGTCCTCGACAACGAGATCAGGATTGTTAATGACGCGATTCATACCGTTCCTTTACATCTTGAGTATTGTTACTGGGCGGTGTAGCCGCCATCAATCACGATATTCTCGCCGTTGACCATCGCGGCGGCATCGCTGACCAGATACAGAATCAACGCGGCGATTTCGTCGGGGCGTGCGAATCGCCCTGCGGGAATTTTAGCCTTCATCGCTTCGCCCACCGCACCCGCCCAGGCTTTCCTGCCCAGTTCGGTATCCACGACCGTGGGCGAAACGGCGTTGACCGTAATGCCGTGCTTTGCCCATTCGAGCGCGAGCACCTTGGTCATGCCGACGATTGCCGCCTTGCTCGCGCAGTACGCCACATGGCGCTCCAGTGCGACGACACTCGCCTGAGAAGCCAGATTCACAATCCGGCCGGGACCACCACGGCTCAGCATCTGCTTGCCGACGGCTTGCGCCAGGAGAAACGGGGCTTTGAGGTTGATTGTCATCGTCCTGTCCCAGGCTTCCTCTGACAGTGCTTCCGCGTTCTCAAGCAGAGCGACGCCGGCATTGTTGACCAGGATGTCGACGGGACCCAATGTCTCGGTCACGCGCCGCACCAGGGCATCCGATATCCCGGCGACCGTGATATCCGCCGCGATACCCACGTGCCTCTCCGGGCCGCCAGGAAGCGTCCGGGCCACGGCCTCGACGGCCGGGTTGATATCGAGCAGCGCAACGCGCGCACCCGCGGCAGCAAGGCACTCGGCAACGGCAAACCCGATACCGCTTGCCGCGCCGGTCACGACCGCGACGCGGTCCGTGATATCAAAAGGGGTCGTTGAATTGACCGACATCGCTCCACTCCTTGATTAATTACTCTTGGGAATCTTGTTGAGAATGTCCTGGGCGTTGGCCGGCGTGACCTGCGTCCAAGGCACCGCGTAGGACTTCGCCGTACCGTCGTCCCAAGGCATCTTCGCGCCGTATCCCGCCCAGACGTCCGAGCGCGGTTTGTAAGACGAACCGATGACCGTACGCAGCGCAACGTCCAGTGCGCCTTGCGCCTGCGCCTGCGAGTCCTGGAAGAAGGTCGTCATTTCGCCGCGCTTGACTGCGGCGATGCCGTCGACAATTCCGTCAATACCGGCAACCGGAACTTTCTTCGGATCGATACCCTTCGATTTCAGCGCCTGGATTGCGCCGAGCGCCATGTCATCGTTCTCCGCAATGATGCCGCTGATCTGCCCCGGATGCGCGGTCAGCCAATTCTCGACCAGCGCCAGCGACTCGGCACGCGACCAGTTCGCCGTCTTATGCTCGAGCACCTTCACGTCCGGATTTTTCGACAGCACGTCCTGAATACCCTTCGAACGATCGATCTGCGCGGACTGGCCGATCGGCCCCTCGAGGATGACCACATTGCCCTTGCCGCCGATCGCCTTGACGATCGCCCCGGCTTCCATTTGTCCTGCAATCACGTCGTTACTACCAACATAGGACGTGAGTTTGTCGCCGGACACCAGGGTATTCGATCCAATGACCGGAATATGCGCCGCGGCGGCTTTGGCCACGGCGGCGGCACCCGCTGCCTTGTCGATCGGCACGAAAATGATCGCGTCGTATTTCTGCGTGATCATCGTGTCGAACTGATTGCTCTGGGTGAGCGCGTCATAGTTGCCGTCGAATACCGTGATCTGCACCGTACCGTCCTTGACCGCGGGCTGAGCCTTAAGTGCGTTGGTCCACATCTGCATGAACTCACCCTTGAGCCCATACACCGCTGCGCCAATACGGATGGGTTTGGCCGCCTGCGCGACAGTGCAGGTGAGGCCCATCACTGCGCAGGCCAGCAAGGTTTTTTTCCACGAAATCATCGAAGTCTCCTGAATAGTTCCGGATTGTTTCTTTTGAGGTTGACGTTATTGCTTCTTGCGCGAAGCATCGAGCAGGACGGCACCGACGATAATGACGCCCTTTACAACTTGCTGGTAATACGACGACACGCCCAGCAAATTCAGTCCGTTGTTGATGACGCCGATCAGCAGCGCGCCGACCACCGTGCCGCCGAGCGAGCCCGTGCCGCCCGAAAGACTCGTGCCGCCGATCACGACGGCCGCGATAGCATCGAGTTCATAGGACACGCCGGCCTGCGGCAATGCCGATGTCGTGCGCGCGGCGAGGATGATCCCGGCAAGGCCCGCCAACAGTCCACCGATCACGTAGACGGAAAAGAGGATCTTCCCCGTCGAAATACCGCTTGTTTTGGCGCTCTTTGCGTTGCCGCCCACTGCATAAACGTAGCGGCCGTAGGTCGTATAGCGCAGGACAAACCAGAACAGCACAACGACGAGAGCGAAAACGATGATCGGCACCGGTATCCCGGCAATCGCGCCCGTGCCGATGGTCAGGTATCCGTCCGGCAGATCGGTCACCGGCATGCCATCGTTGTAGATATAGGTCAGCCCTCGCGCCGCGCTCAGCATGCCGAGCGTCGCAACAAAAGGAGGAATGGAGAGCCGGGCAACGAGCAAACCGTTGATCGCACCGATGGCAGCGCCTACGGCAAGCCCCGCCGCCAGTCCAATTGCCGCGCCGTGCGGATGCGGACCCGTCACGAGACTGGCGCTGATGATGCCGGCGAGAGCGAGCGTGGACCCGACCGACAGGTCAATGCCCGCCGTGAGCACGACATACGTCATCCCGACGGCCAGAATGCCGTTGATCGACGTTTGTCGCAGGATGTCCGCGATGTTGCCCAGCGTCAGAAAGTACTGATTGGCAAAAGACAACACGATGCACAGGACGACGAGCACGGCGACGATGCCGTAGCGCCGGTAGATATCGCGCATATGGGCGGAACGGCTTTGGCTCGCCGGGACTTTCAGGGAAGTGGTATGAGTATTCATGATGCGAGGTGCAAAAGATCTTCCTGAGTGGTGGTATGGCCGTCGATCACGGTGACCAACTGCCCCGACTTGAAAATGGCGATGCGGTCGCTGACATCCAGAATCTCCTGTGCCTCGGAAGACACCACCATGGCGGCGCCGCCTTTCGACACGAAGTCGTCGAGCAGCTTGTAGACCTCGCGCTTGGCGCCCTCATCGATGCCACGGGTCGGTTCGTCGCACAGCAGGCACGTGGGCTCGGTTGAAAGACAACGCGCGAGCACGACCTTCTGCTGGTTCCCCCCGCTCATCGACGAGACCGGCAGCGACACCGAACTGGTCTTGATCCGCATGCGATCGACCATCGTGTCGACGAGGGCCTTCACTTTCCGGCGGTTGATCAGCGACAGGCGCGACAGGCGGTTGTAGGCGGAGAACGAGATGTTGTCGCGCACGGACGCCGACAGCACGAGTCCCGTCTCCTTGCGATCCTCCGTCACAAGCGACAGGCCGGCCTGGATGGCCTTGGCGGGGCGGCCAACCGGCAATGCGCGGCCCTTGAGCCTGACTTGACCGCTATCGGGACGGGTCAGCCCGTACATGCAGTTGAGGTATTCACTGCGGCCCGCGCCCATGAGCCCGTAGATGCCAAGGATTTCTCCCTCGTGAACCGTGAGCGAGATATCGTTGAATTCCGACTCCCGGGAAAGACCCGTCGACTCCAGTACGGGCTCGCCCACGGCCCTGCGAACCTTCTCGGCGGAATGCAGCTTGCGCCCGACGATCGTGCTCACCAGATAGGAGCGGTCGATGTCGGCGATACGGCCGCTGTCCACATACCGTCCGTCGCGAAAGACCGTGTAGTCGTCCGCGATCTGGAATATTTCCGAGAGCCGGTGGCTGACATAGATGATCCCGGTCCCCTGCGCCGTCAGGTTACGGATCGCGTTGAACAGTACTTCGGTTTCGCGCTCGCCGATCGCTGAAGTCGGCTCGTCCATGATCATCACGTCGCAGTCGCGGCTGAATGCCTTGGCGATCTCAACTAGCTGGATCTGCGCGAGACTCAGCGACGACATGCGTGCGCGGGCATCGACCGGGAAAGCAAGGCGGTCCAGGAGTTCCTGCGCCTGTCGCACGAGCGCCCCGAATCTGACCAGCACACCGGCCCTGCGGGGTTCGCGGCCGAGATACAGGTTCTCGGCAACGGTCATGCCGGGAATCGGCGAAAGCTCCTGCGTAATGATCGCGATGCGATTGTCGAGTGCTTCGGCCGGCGTCTGGAAATTGACGCTTTGTCCCTTGAACAGGATTTCTCCGGCATCGCGCTGGGTGATACCCATGACGATGCCAAGGAAGGTCGACTTTCCGGCACCGTTCCCGCCGCATAGCGCATGGACACTTCCGCGCCGCAGCTTCAACCGGCCGTCCTCTAATGCCCTGACACCATTGAATGCCTTTTGTACACCGCTGGCATCCACAAGAAGGTCGTCCACTTTGTCTCCTAACATTTGCTCGCGGTTGAACATTTGAGCATCTGGATGACATCGTAGGTTCGCTCCAGACACCTGTCAATTACTCGAATCACGTGGTTTACCCCTAATGTTATCTCGCCTCAAAATCTGCTGCAGCGCAGTGATTACGGTCAATGACGCCTTGGGCGCCTTAACAGAAAACGCGCACCTACGGTCTTGACATTCACACGCACACGATTGAGAATTTGATCATCAGTGGACATTTGATCAATCGTGCGCTGAGCAATCTCGGACAACTGGAGTGGAATATGAAGCTGGCAATCGGGTGCGATGAAGCCGCATTTGACCTGAAGGAACTGATCAAGCAACATTTGGCTGGCAAGGGGCTGGACGTCACTGACTTCGGAACCTACGAGGCGGAACCTGTCCACTACCCAAACATCGCGTTCGCCGTAGCGGAGAAGGTTGCGCAAGGCGAATTCGATCGGGCCGTGCTGCTGTGCGGAACTGGCATCGGCATGGCGATCGCCGCCAACAAGGTGCATGGCATTCGCGCTGCGCAATGTCACGACACCTACTCGGCGGAACGGGCGAGCAAGAGCAACGACGCGCAAATCATTACAATTGGCGCTCGCGTCGTCGGTCCCGAACTCGCGAAAGCGATTGTTGATACATGGCTTGGTGCGAGCTTCGATGGCGGACGCTCCGTCCCGAAGGTGAACCGCATCAAGGAATACGAGGATGACCACCAGCTACCCCGCAACAACAAGCCTGCCTGAACTGGCTGCCCCGGTCATAAGTCGATTACCCACCGGCTCCGCGGCAAGCCACGTAATATCCAGCCGAATGGGAAAGAGACAAATCATATGACCACCGACGAACTGACTCGTCTGGCAACGCTTTACTACGTCGACGGACTCACGCAGGAAGATCTGTCGAAGCAGTTTTCGCTTTCCCGAGCCAAGATAGGCCGTCTTCTGAAGCGTGCGCAGGAAGAAGGCATCGTTGAAATTCGCGTCAGGCACCATCCACGTGATACACGAGACCTCGAGCGTGAGTTGATCGAACGGTTTGGGATCGAAAAAGCGATCGTGTCCGTCAATCACAAAGACCAGGACAAGCAGCGCGAACTGCTTGCCGGTCTGGTCGCCAGCCATCTGGATCGCATTCTCACCAACGACATGATCGTTGCCGTGGGTATCGGCCGTAATATCAACGCGATCTCGGAGCATGCGATCTCGTCGACGCAACGCTCTCCGACCTTCGTCTGCGCCATCGGCGGCTTCTACCGGGGCGGCGAGATCATGAATGCCGACCACATCAGCCGTCGGCTTGCCGCCCGTTTTGGGGGTGGCAGCGAAACACTTTACGCGCCAGCTCTCGTGGGCGACCCTGCCGTCCGCGAGGGCCTGCTTCACAACGATGCGGTCAAACCCACGCTTGACAAGGCACGTAGAGCCCACATCGCGCTGGTTGGGGTCGGCGACATCAATGAAGACAGCATCATGGTTCGCAACGGCTGGTTTTCGCCGGACGAGATCGCCGAACTCCGCAAGTGCGGGGCAGTTGGAGACCTGATGGGCTACCACTTCATCGATATTGGCGGCCGCCCCGTTGTCACTCCCGTGCGCGACCGGGTCATCGGTCTTAGCATGGAAGACCTGAAACGCATTCCGAACGTTATTGCGGTCGCCAGCGAAAATACCAAGACGACCGCGGTCCTGGGCGCGTTGCGCGCAGGGGCAATCACCACGCTCGCAACGACGGAAGCCATTGCTCAATCGATTGTCAGCCTGGAAGACGCCACTCGCAACCCGCTTTCTCCGCAACAATCGGAGCTGGCGACCCGGTAAAAGTCGGGCCGTCTGCATGGTCCGCATGCGCGTGGCGTGCAAACTCGAACAGCGTCCGCACTCGGTTCGGACAGCCTACTTCCCGACCGGCTCGAGAACCGCGAGCTTGCCGCCCCGCACGCCAACGATCTGCATCATGACGTGGGCATGATTGTGTTCGTCCATCGCAAAGGTGCCACCCAGCATGGAAGGCATCTGGGTCGATCGCAACGCCTGCCGTATCGCAACAGGATCGTCCGAGTTCGCGCGACGGATCGCGTCCACAACCAGCTCCGTCGCCTCGAACGCGAGGACCGACCGCTGGGTCGGAGCAAGCCCGTATTTCTCCCGGTAAGAGGCCACGAACTCCTGCACGCCAGAGTCGGGCGCCGAGGGTGTAAATACCGAAATCCCCGCGGACCGATCAAGCGCGCCAGCCGCCACGAACTGGGGAGACAAATTCGCAATCGCCGCCGTGAAATCAATGCGGCCCGCTATCGGGGTGCCGCCGCCGGTTTGCTCATAAGCACGGAAGAACGCCGCACTGGACGCGCCAAGAAGCGTAACGATGCGATCAGGTTGCAGCGCCTTCAATCGCTCGATTGACGGAACAAGGTCCGTGGTTCCCTTTGCAACGGTCTCGCTGGCCAACGTCTCGATGTGAGCGGCCGTCGCGGCCTTTTCCATCGCCACCGCGTTGGCGCGGTTGAAGTCGTTGTCGTCCGCCAGGATGACGATACGCTTGACGTTCTGGGCCTTCAGCCACTGCATCATCGCGCTCGCCACGTCGCCATCGGACGGACTGGTTTTGAAAACGTAGTCGTAGCCCCCGGAACCGGCGGCATCGACGAATTCCTTGCCGGCCGAAATGTCGATCACAAACGGCACCTTCGCGTCATTCGCTACCGGCATCACGGCACGCGTGACCGGCGTTGCCAGCGCGCCCAGCAACACGGAAACGTGCTGCTGTCCGATGAGTCGCTTCGCCGCCGCAATCCCTGTTGCCGGATCGGCAGCGTTGTCGGCATAGAACGCCTCGACAGGTCTGCCGAGCACGCCGCCGGATGCGTTGATGCGCTGTAATGCTAACTCGACGCCGTATTGCTCGCTCTGTCCGCGATCGGCATTCGGGCCGCTCAGGATGGTTGTGACGCCGATGCGAACGGGGTCCGCGGCGAATGCCGGGCTAACCACAATCGCCAACCCCGTCGCCAACAACACTGACATCAATCTCATACACGATTCCTTTGCTGATGGCTTAACTGGCGATCGCAGCCAGACTGCCTGTGGAAAGCTCCTGCTACCGGAACAGAAGGCGAGCGCCGCGTTATGCGCGCACGTCGACTACCACTTTGCCGAAATGCCGGCCGCCCGCGAGATACTCATAGGCTGACGGAGCCGCATCGAACGGGAAGACTTTGTCGACGGCAGGATTGATCTGGTTGACGTCGACGAAACGGACGAGCTGTTCGAGCATCGCGCGGCTACCCGCGGTAATGCCGGCGAGACGCTTTGCTCCGCCGACGAGTGCGCCGGGCTCGATCGAGACACCGCCGCCGCCGCTGACCCGGCCGATCACGACGATCGTCCCACCGGGTCCCGCGGCCTTCAGCGAGCGCGCCAGCGTGCCCTCGCCACCGACCTCGACAACAACATCAACGCCGCCCCCCTCCGTGAGCTGCAAGACCTCGTCCTGCCATTCCGGGCTGTTCCGATAGTTGATGGTCGCATTCGCGCCCAGCGAGCGTGCACGTTCAAGTTTTTTGTCCTGGGACGATGTCACGATCGTGAAGACGCCCGCAGCTCTCGCAAGCTGTAGTGCCCACAGCGAGACACCGCCGGTTCCCAGCAGCAGCACGCTGCCACCGGGTTTGACCGCGCCTGCGACGAACAGCGCATTCCATGCCGTCACGCCGGCGCAAGGCAACGTTGCGGCCATGATGGGATCAAGACTGCGTGGCGCCAGCACGAAAGCCTCCTCACTTGCCACGAGTTCTTCGGCCAGCGTGCCGTCGAACTGGGCGCCGAAGGACACGGCCGTCTTGGCAGGGGACAACGCACCGTCAATCCATCGCGGGTAGTAACTCGTGATGACGCGATCGCCCACCTTGAAACGGGTGACCGCCTCCCCAACGGCAATGACGTCCCCGCATCCATCGACGAGCGGGACGATCGGATAGCTCGGCGGGTTATAGAACTGACCCCGCGCGAAACTGAGGTCGCGATGGTTGAGCGCGGCGGCGTCTACGCGCACCCTGATTTCGTAGGCACCGGGGTCCCGGCTTGGGCGTTCGACACGTTCAAGTCCGCCAAGGCCAGCACCGGCCTGGATTTGATAAGCCTTCATTACACCTCCTGGTAGACTGCACGGCGCAGTGCCATTGGAAAATTCCCGGTCATGCCTGCGACTGCCGTGTTCGTCAACGCAACGACAGAAATGCCGGTAGCCGGGTCCACCCAGAAGTTCGTGCCGTACACGCCGGACCAGTTCCAGGCGCCGGCGCTCACTGGCGATTTCGCCGCAGCCGGATCCCTGAGCACGGCCACGCCGAGTCCCCAGCCGAAGCCTGGGCCCGCTGCGCCGACCGGCAAATCGCCGATCGCATTGGACGTCATCGCCGCCACGGTTTCCGGGCGGATGATGCCCGCACCACCTGAGCGGATCGCTTCGGCAAAGCGGAGGTAATCTTCCGCCGTGCCTACCATGCCGACGCCACCTGATGGAAAGGCCTTCGAATCGAATGCCCGGGCGGGCGAATACACAATGGCGCTTTGCCCGAAGCCGAGCGAGAAAGGATCGGTCATGCGGGTGGGGTGAGGCGACGCATCGCCATACGGCGTCGCCAGCACGGTATCGGCTGAAGCAACGAAGCGGATACTGGCGATGCCCAACGGATCCGTCACGATGCGCTGGACCGCGTCGGGCAATGTCATGCCGGTTACGCGCTCGATGACGGCGCCGAGCACGTCGATGGCGACGGAATAGTGCCAGGCAGTCCCAGGCTCAAAAAGCAGCGGTGCTGCTGCAATTCGCCAAAGGTTCTCTTTCAGCGTCAGCCCGGAATGATCGAGTCCGTCGGACACGCCCAACTGGTGATAGGGACCGCCCTCAGCCTCGAGGAACCCATAAGTCAGCCCAGCCGTATGCGTGAGCAGATGGCGCACCGTGATGACGGGCTCGCGGCCATCGGACAGCTTCGGGCGGAAGTCGGGCAGCCATCGGGTAACGGGATCTTCCAGGCCAAGCCGGCCACGATCGATGAGCGCCAGCGCCGCCACGCAGACAATCGGTTTTGTCATCGACGCGAGGCGGCAGACCTCGTTTTCCGTCATTGGCCGGCGGGCTTCGCGGTCGGCAAAACCAGCCGCGTGCCGGTAGACGATCTCTCCGTCTTTTGCGGCAATCACGGTCGCGCCTACGATATGCCCACTGTTCACCGCGTCGAGAATGATGGCGTCCAGCGCCTTCGCCCGATTCCATCGGGACCGAATGGCCGGCGCAGATGGCGTCGCCTCGGAAACCGGACTCGTCAACGCGGCGGCAAGGCCGCCGACCGTGGCGGCGACACAGAATTCACGGCGCGATACCTTTCGCACCGCGACTGCTCGCCGGGATATGGATGCTCTCATTGCTGCCTGCCCTCGCCGCTCATGCGGCCTCTAACAAGATATGGAGAGCAATGTACAGTTTCACCTATGAGGCGAGAATACGTTCAATTGTCGATTAAGTTTTTCATCAGGGTGAGAAATAGAAGCGCGTGACGCGCCAGATCGACGGCAAACATCCTGCATCCGTATGTCACATTTCGGATTGCTGAAGAAAACGATCCGATTTCTTACTATCAGAAAAAAAACAATTTCCGGCCAGTAGAATTGGCGCCGCCCGTAGAAGCTCTACCATGGAGATCCGTCAGCCAGCATCCAGTCCGCGTTGCGTACTCTGTCTGTCACAACCCGCACGAGTACATACCATGACAGCTCCCTCGCTTTCCCGTCGCTCATTCGTCGCGGGTGGACTGGCCGCTCTGGTCGATCTGTCTGCGTTTGGTCAGGCGTCCGCCCTACCCGGCGCTGCTTCACCGCCGCCCCTTCCCGACATCGGCGGCGAGGGGCCCTGGGATTACTGGGCATCAGGTCAGGGAGCAGGTGTCGTCAGGATTGCATCTGCCGCGATTCTTTCCGCGAGCCCCTACGATACTCAACCCTGGCTGTTCCGGCTGCGCCCCACTCGCATCGAAGTACTCGCCGACAAGAACCGCAATCTCGGTGAACTCGATCCGTTCCGACGAGAGCTCTACATGGGCCTCGGATGCGCCATCGAGAACGCGTGCGTGGCCGCGCCGGCTCAAGGAATCAACCCTGTCGTCCGTCTGTTGCCTGAGTCGTCGGCTGGCAATGACGATCTCGCCGCGGTAATCGGGTTGCAGCCGGCCCGGCAAGCGAAGCACCCGCATCATGATGCAATTGCCCGACGACACACCAATCGCCTTCCCTACGACACGGATCGCAAGATCGATCAGGCGACACTCGACGCGCTTGCCGGACTGGCGTCTTCGGCAGATGTGCAGGTAATTTTCCTGGAGGCGACCTCACCAGGCGGCACCGTCTTTACGGACCTGACGATGCAGGCAACGCAACTCATCATCGACACGCCGGACTTGCGCGAAGGCCGCAGGGCGGGCTTACGCGCAATAGCGGCAAACCCGTCCGCCCTGAACGCCGAAGCCCTGCAACAGGCCGACGCGAACTGGTTGAAAGCAACCCGGACAGTGGCCTGCGCAACGGCAGCCGCGTTCGGGCTGATCATGGTCCGCGGCACAAGACAGGATCATCGCCTGCATATTGAGGCCGGACGGCTTTGGCAGCGCATCCACCTCGACGGTACAAATCGCGACCTGGCGATGCAGCCAATGAACCATTTCGTCGAAGTGATTGACTACGAGACCCGCACCCAAGGAACGTCGCGGACATCCTCAGCCATACGCGCAGCGCTGCAGCAAAACTGGAACGGATGGGAGCCTATCTTCGGTTTCCGCCTCGGCTACGCCGGTGCAATGGCGCCGCGAAGCCCTCGCCGGCCGTTGTCGTCGATCGTTGTCGCCTGACGGGCTCGTTACCGGTTTGCTATTGCTTGCGTTCATGCTTGCCGCCAGTGCGGCCAACATCATATACATTCAGCATTACTTATCATACCAATATCAACCCCTGGGGTTCTTGCCAGAGGAAATTTTTTCAAATACCTGACAATCTCGCCTTCAGTGACCGCCATACCTGCCGTAAACCAAAAGACAGGTTGAGGCCATGGGTCCTTCCTATAGCACTTATGACAATCAGGCTATAAAGGAAAAAGCGTGTACAAGTTAGTACAAACAATTAAATTCAAGATCATTCTCGCATTCGTCGTGTACGTCGTTCTTATGGCTTCCGTCGGGATTTTTGGCGCATTCGGTCTCTACAGACTGAACTCGAACATGAACGAATCCTATTCCAGAAACACCATTCCCGTTAGTGACTTATCCGATGTTCGTGCAGCCGAGTTGACTGTGCGCGTTCAACTGCGGCGCATCCAGGCATACCGGGACCTGAGTAGAACAGGAGATGCCATTGCGAGAATCCGCACCGCCCTGGAACTCATCAATTCCTCCTGGAATCGCTACTACCCGAACCTCATATCCAGCGGCAAGGAACATGAGCTCGCAGAGCAGATTAAAAGCGCCCTTTCTCAGTTCACAGCAATGGCGAATGAAGCTGTAGCAGTTGCTAGCGTGGGCAATTTCGACGCGACTACGTTGACGATCGAAAAGATTGTCCCAGTGTCCAAGACGTTGGACGACACTCTGGACCTTGACGCTGCGCTCAATATGGCTCAGGCCAAGAAATTCGCCGACGACAGCGAAGCCACATTCACGACCATTTTTTGGAGTGCCATCGCACTTCTCGGTGTCGGTGTCGTAGTCGCCTCCGGTGTATCGGTCTACTTGCTACGTGAAATCTCGAATCCGCTTAATAGAGCCGTGGACGTTGCAAATCAAATCGCCGATGGGAAACTGGAAAACCAGATCAACGTGGACTCGGGAGGTGAGTTTGGTCAACTTCTCGCAGCGCTGAAGAAAATGGATCAGCGGCTCAGTCATGCGGTTCACGGGATCAAAGCGTCCACGGAATCTGTCACGCTGGCTTCCCGGGAAATCGCCAGTGGCAACACTGACCTATCCTCTCGCACAGAAGAGCAGGCCGCGTCGCTTGAGGAAACAGCGGCTAGCATGACGCAGCTAACGGAAACAGTGAAACAGAATGCCAACAACGCACGTCAGGCGAACACGTTGGCAACGCATGCGACCGGCATTGCCGACACAGGCAATGAGGCTGTCCAGGGTATGGTCGGAACGATTGAAAGGATTAGCGGCAGTTCGAGCAAAATTTCCGAAATTACCGGCGTCATTGAGGGCATTGCATTCCAGACGAACATTCTGGCATTAAACGCTGCCGTCGAAGCTGCTCGTGCCGGCGAACAGGGACGCGGTTTCGCTGTCGTTGCCGGCGAGGTTCGTAGTCTGGCTCAACGCTCAGCCACTGCCGCGAAAGAAATCAAGGAGCTGATCGGTTCGTCCGTAGCAATGATTCAGGATGGATCGAAACAGGCGACGGAAGTTAGCGCGACCATGGGGCAGGTAAAGCAGGCAATCAAGCAGGTCTCCGATATCGTCGGTGAAATCGCAGCCGCTTCTGAAGAACAGAGTCGTGGCATCGAACAGGTGAATCAAGCCGTCAATCAAATGGACGAAGTGACTCAGCAGAATGCGGCGCTCGTCGAGCAAGCGGCTGCGGCAGCGCAGTCACTTGAAGAGCAGGCCATGAACTTGAAAGACGCTGTCTCGGTATTCAAGGTCGCCGAGAGAGGGACCTCTGCGTCACGAACGGCGATTCCACAAAGACAAACCGCGCCCGTCCGGCCACAAGACTTTGCCCAACGGTCGCACGGAATCGGCTAAGCCGGGAACAGCTCGTCAGTAGCGCCCGATTCAAACTCGCAATATCGCACGGTCTCTCACGTTCCGATTCGCCCCGAGTCAGAACGTTTTGGCGTCGTGCTTAGTTAGCACGACGCTATTTTTTCATTCGAAAAATCGCTCCTACACAACGCCCGCATCACCATGAACAGCACCGCTTTTTTAAAAGAATATGAACTGAACGCGCTTTCCAAAGCCTGTGCCACATTCGATCCATCAAAAAGGGATCAGCGGATGGTCATTCGCATCATGGTCGTGCCAATGCTCACGCGCAAGCTGGACGATCTGCGTATTGCACTTCGCGCGAATGAGCACAGCGAATCCATTCAAGAAATGATCGACGAAATTACGCATGCGCTTAACCGCGCCTGTGTCCGACTCGATTGCACTTTCGATCCGCGTATCGACGCTGCTATTTCGGCCGACGAAGCTCGAATGGAAAAAATCCTCGCGAACCTCCCCGCGCGCGCAAAGATCGAAGTCAGAAGGAACGAAAAGTAGGCGCGAACGTGGTACTTCACGCGGGAGTCCCGCCGTCGTCCTTCAGGGAGATGGGGAAGTCGATACTTGACTGTTTGACGGCCTTTGGCCCGGGGTTAGCATCGGCAGACGAGCGACGAACACCCAGTCTGCATAGCGATGCTTATCGTTGAACCCCTGAAAATCCCCCGTAAAATTCGCGATCTTGATCGGATGCGCGTTCGACGCACTGTGTATGCCCACGATAGTCTGTCCGTCCGGTGATTTGACCAGCACCCAATCCGCCTTGCCCGTCATCGGGTCCACGTAAAGCTTGCGCAAGTGGCGCACCACGTTCGGGTAGCGCTGATCGCGCAGAAGATCGTCGAATGTACGGGGCTGCGTCGGCTGACCCAAGGGCGTGGCCGCGGCATAGCTCAACAGCGCCCGCTGGAATTCGCCGCCGATGACGAGCAGGTGCTCTTCGGCCATTCGCCGCTGATAGATCGCACCGAGCTGGGCCCCGGCGGCAGCGGCCACGCCAATGATGGCGATCAGGATCATCAGCGCCAGATACGCGTAGCCCCCTTGCTTCCTATGCCGCCTGCGGCTGCCGATTCGCATGTCTAGCGGGCCTCGTACGGCTGGCCGTCGCGATCCGTACCCTGCGCGCCGCTCTTGATGTCGTAGACGTTGCCGGGAAACTGCTCGTCCGGGGGAACGATGTGCCAGGTCGTCGTGCTGTCCGCGATCGGGTCGACAGGCAGCGACCGAAGGTAATGCTTGTCCACGAGTTCTTGCAGCGACTCTGGATACCGCCCTATGTCGCCGTAGAACCTGTCGATGGCGTCGCGGGTCACGTGCAGATTTTCCGACAGGATTTTCTCCTTCGATGCATCGATCGAGTGGAAATACTCCGGCAACGCGAGCGTCAGCATCAACGCGATCACCGCCAGTACGATCAGCAGCTCAATCAGCGTGAAGCCGACTGTACGCATGCGCCCTTTCATCGGCGTCACCATTTCCGGTAGGGAATGCCATTGAGCCCGACGCCCGCAGAGGTCGAGTAGACGTCGTACACGTCGTCGCCTTCCTGCGGGTCGTCCGCCTCGCTCGCGTAGCTGCGTTTGCCCCAGGTGGCCGCATCGCCGAGCTCGGCGTTGTAGTTCATCGGATCGCGCGGGATGCGGCGCAGGAAGTACAGCTTGTGCCCCTTCGGATCGGTCTGGTCCGGCACGCCGTCGACCAGCAAGCCCAGGCTGGGCGGATAGCCGCTGGCGCCTGCCTCCTTGGCCACGCGCCCTTCCTTGCTCGCGGCCTGGTAAGCGTCGATGCCGCCGCGTATTTCGCGCAGCGCCACGCGCAAGTCCTGCTCCCGTTCGCGCTGACGCATGACCTGCGCCACGGGTACGGTCATACAGGCGAGCACGCCCAGAATGGCGAGGGTGACCAGCAGCTCGATCAGCGTAAAACCACCCGCGCCGCTGGCGCGCCTGCAACAGATTACGCCGTGCCCCAGGCGGTTCGTCATCGGGCCAGTATCCCGAAGTCGTACGGCGACGGCGGCACCATCGTGACGGGTGCGCCGCCCACGCCGACAATCGCACCGGGCTGCACCTGGATCGCCGTCTGTGCAGCCGGCGCCAGCACCTTGAAACTCAGCACGGCGAAGGTAGCCTGCGCGGATGCGCCGACTCCGCCCGCGACCGTGTCGGCTACGGTCAACTGGCCGTTCTGGCCCACGCGGCTGGAAAAGCTGGTCGGCGCGCCGCCCTGCTTCAGGAAGTCGCCTTCGGTCACGCCGGTGAACTGCAGCTTCGTGCTGTCGAAACTCACGGTCGCGGGCACGCTGGTCACGGGCTGGTCGGCCTGCATCAGCAACGCCACCGTGAGCGAATCGCCCACCTTGACCTGCGGCGGCCCCTGGATCGTCATCTGGGCAGTGCCTGCGCCGGGCGCAGTGCCCCCTCCTATTTCCGGATCAATTCCGCTGCCCGCGGCGAGGCCGCCCGTCATGCCGTTTACGCCATTCGCCCCGCTTTGCGGATAGCTCGACGGCAAACCCGGGGCGGCAACGGTGGCAGTCCCGGACGACGTGGTTGCCGAAGTGCTCGAGGAAGCAGTCGAAGAAGCGGAGGCAAGCCCGTTCGACTGAATCATGCTCCGCATGTTCGATTCCGTGCCGGCCGTGAAGTAAGCAAGACCGGCATCTGGACGCTGAATGTTGCGAACCAGATGCGGCGTGATCGACAGGACGATTTCCGTCTTCTTGTCGTCGTCCGTGGTCGCCCCGAACAGTCGACCGAGGACCGGCAGTTGGCCGAGGCCGGGCAGCTTGTTGCCCGAGGTGCGTTCCTGACTGTCGATCAGGCCGGCAAGCACGTCGGTCTCGCCGTTCTTCAATTGCAGCACGGTGCTGGCAGTACGTGTGCCGATTTCGTAGGCGGTGGTGCCGGAGGACCCGGTAACCTGGTTGAGCAGGCTACTGACCTCCAGCGCCACCTTGATGCCGACAGTGTCGTCGAGGTAGATGGTCGGTTCCACGTTCAGGGTCAGGCCGATGTCGAGGTAGTTGACCGATTGCGAAACGAAGCCGGTCGAGGTCGCCGTCGAGGTGATGTTCGGCACGCGCTCGCCGATCAGGATCTTGGCCTTCTCGTGGTTGCGCACGCGGATGCGCGGGTTGGTCAGCAACTTGGCGGTGGAATCCACGAGGCTCGCGTTCAGCGTGGCCTGCATCGACGAAACACCTACGGTGCGGGAAGTCTGGTGCAGCAGATCGCTGAGCAACAGGGAAGGTGACGCGCCACTTCCGGTGGACGGCGTTCCGAGCGTTCCCACCGTGCTGCCGATCGTGTTGCTCGCGGCACCGAGCACGCTGCCGGCCGGCAGTGGCGTGAGCGTCACCGAGTTCGGCCACTGGATGCCGAGGTCCTGTGTATTGTCGCGCTGCACTTCCAGCACCTCGACCTCGAGCATCACTTCCGGCTCTGCGACGTCCTCGAGCGCCACGAGCTTTTCGGCTATCTTGATGGCCTCGGGCGTGTCACGCACGATCACCATGTTGAGCTTCTCGTCGACGACGATGTCGTGCGACTTGACGATGGTCTTGAGCGTGTTGGCAACCGTCTTCGCCTCGGCGTTCGAGAGGAAGAAGGTACGCACCGCCAGTTCCTGGTAGTCCTTCAGCTTGGCCAGCGTGGCCGGGTAGATCAGCACCGTGTTCTCGTCGAGCACCTGCTGCGCGAGCTGATTCGTCGCCAGCACATAGCGCACGGCCGCCTCGATGGTGCTGCTCCTGAGGAAAATCGACGTACGCTGGTCCGTCCTCACATCCTTGTCGAACAGGAAGTTGAGCCCCGAGGTACGCGAGATGACCTCAAACACCTGCTTGAGCGTAGCGTCCTTGAAATCGATGCGAATCGGCTTGCGGTAGGCGCTCGCCAGCGCCGCCTCGACGCTCGACACACCGGCGTCGCCAGTCAGCTTGCGCTGCAGCGCCAGGGCGCGCGGCTGCGTCGGCGCCTCGGTCAACACCTGGGTGAGCAAACGGCGTGCGCCGTCGCTGTCCTTCTTCGCGGCCAACGCCTGCGCGCGATCGACGAGCGCCTCCAGCCGTGCCGCGCTGTCGAGCGCGGCCAACCCGGTCAGCGCGCGTTCGTCGGCGGGGTCGATGGTGAGCGCATGCTGGTAGGACTTGCGCGCGGCCTCGCGCGCACCGCTGCCGGCAAGGCGGTCGCCCTGCTCGTCGTAACGCACTACCGCGTTTTCGCGCGCCGCCAGCCAGCTCGAACGATATTGCGCGTCGCGCGGCTCGCGTGTGACCGCCTCCTGCAACTTGGCCAGCCCTTCATCGGTCTTGCCCGCGGCGACGAAGTTCTGGCCGTCGCGAAAGGCCTGCTGCGCTGCGCAGCCGGTCAGAAGCACCGGCAACACGATGAACCGCGCGATTTCGCGGAGTTTGCGTTGGAGGGAGAATTGCATGTGGAACGGTTCGTTTCCTCGTAGCGCGCCGGTCAATCAGCGCTGCCGATGTCCAGGGTCTGGACCAGTTTCAGGGGCAAGTAGACGAGCGTCATGGTCGGAGGCTTGATTGCGTCGACACGATAGGTCGCGTCGATGACAGTCTGCTCGCTCACGATCACCGTCTCGTCCCCACTTGCCAGGTACACTTCCCAGCGGCCGTCCGCCGCCTTCTTGCCGAGATAGGTGAAGGGCAAACCGGGCACAGCCGGCAGCGGCGGCAGTGGCGGCACCTCCGCATGCGCCGGCGCCAGCGATGGCAACGGCGGCGCCGACGATTGGCTACCGAACAGATCATGGTGCTCACCATGATCGGGGCCGAACAGGTCGGAGCGCGCACGCAGTGCCGCAATACTGACGCCCGCCGCAGCGCCTGCGCCGGCAGCCCGCGTCACGTCAGGTCTGCTTGGGCGCGGCGCGGCTTCGACGATCGGGTTCGCCGGAATGCGGTCCGCAAACAGGAGCACGCCGGCGCAGACGACGAACGCCAGCGCGAGAGCGACGTGGCTGCGCTTCATCGCCTTCATCGCCTTCATCGCGGCACCTCGCCCGCCGCGACACCTGCCGCCGCCGGTGCGGAAGACCGCAGGAAGACCGTGAAACGCAGGCTGGCTTCGACAACATGGTCGTTGGCGGAGGTGCGCTTGAAGCGCATGTCGTCGAGCGCGGCGTACGGAACCGTCAGCAGAACCTTTTCGCAAAAGCGCCGCAGGTCTGGATAGTCGCCCTTGACGGGCAGCACGATCGTGTAGGTCTCGAAGCGCCCGGCGGCATCCAGCGCCGGTTTGTAGTCGATCTTGTCCAGCACGATGCCCGCCTCGCTGGCGGCCTCGAACAGCCGGGTCACGATCTGCTCGGTGTGCCCTGCGTCACCCAGCGCCGCATAGAACGCCGCCAGCCGCTGGGCAGCCAGCGTCGATGACGAAACGACCGGCGTGGGCTTGGGCGCCGAACGCGCGCGCGCCACCTCGCGCGTCTGCTGAACGATGCGCGCCGACAGGCCGGGCAGCAGCGCGAACCACATGACCGCGGCTGCCAGCAAAAGCCCGCCTGCGAACAGCCCGCCCGCACTGGCGCGTCTTAGCGCGAGGCTCAACCCTAGCAGGGCGTGCGGCAGATCCGGTAGCTTCAAGATCCGCTCCTGCGCCACTCGGCTTCGATCTGGAAACGGATGACGCCATCCGCCTGGTCCCGCGCACGCTCGTTCCTGACCAGGTAGACGCGTCCGAACAGCGCCTGCTGCTCGAGCGCCTTCAGGTAAGCGATCATTGCGTCGCTGCTGCTGCCCTCCGCTTCGATCTTGAGCAGCGCGCGGGCTGGTTCTGGCGTAATCGACAACAGCGCGACCTCGTGGGGCGTGGCGGCTTCGACCGCGTTGAGGATGTCGTCCCAGGGCAGGTTGAGGCGGCCCACGGCCGCATTGATTGCGCTCGCCTGCTTCGCGTCGACCGGTTCGTTAGAGACCCGCACGAGCGAGCGTGCGGATTCCGCCGCGCGTGCCGCGAGGTGCATCGCCTCCCGATCGAGCGAGTGGAGGCGGGTCAACTGCTTTTGCGCGCGCAAGCCTGCCAGCACGCACAGCAGCAGTCCGGCCAGCGCCAGCCAGCGCGCAGCCGGATGCATGCGATACAGCGGGCGCCGAACGCTGAACGGCGCAAGGTCGATGTGCAGGCGCTTCATGGCGTCGCCCCGCTGCCGGCGTGCTGCGCCGCCGTCATGCCGATGCTGGCCGGTCCGGGCACAACATGATCGGCCGCCCACCAGTGCACGGCCATGCCTTCGCCGCCGGACGACGCGACGCGCGGCTGCCTGGCATCGAGCTGCTGACCATGAAGGTGCAGCACGGACGGCGCCGGCAGATTGTCGAGCAACGCGACGCGCGCCACCTGCTCGCGCAGCCATTCGAGCGGCGGTGCGTCCTCCGGCAGTTCGAGCGTGCGCACAGCGGCGAGACGAGGCCGTGCGCCGCCGGCGAGGAGGCCAAGCGTCAGCGCACCCTCGTGCAGCGTCGCCGGCCACGCATCGGCGCTGAAACGGCGCCGCTCGCGATTCCATGCGCGAACGAAGTTCGGGCTCGCCGATACAAGGCAGCCGCGCTGCGTCCGCACCGCAAGCTGCAATGCCGTATGCAGACGCCGCGATACGGCACAGGCGAGAAACGGCGCGTCGGCCTGCCAGTCCGCAACGAGCTGCCAGGCTGCCACGGATTCGCCGTAGAGCACCACGAAGCGCACCTCGGCGGCGGCGCGCAGATCCTGCATGCGCGCGCTGTTGCCCGGCGGCGTGACGATGAAGTAGCGTACGAGGTTGTCCGCGAAGGTGGCGTAAACCGGCAGTCCGCTGCCATCGGATGCGGCTAGCGTCGCGGCGATCTGCGCGGCCAGCTCATCCGGCTCCGTTCCGGGCAGATCAGACCATGGCCGGTCCACGACGGCCGGCGCGGACTTGCGCGACGTGCCCATACGCACCACCGAAATGGCCCCGCGCGACAGGCTGAGCCTGCAATGTCCGTGCAGCCAGCGAGGCATCAAGAGGTTACGCATTGAGGGTGACTCGCTTGACTTCGGCGAGCGTCGTCTCGCCGCGCCGGACCTGGACGAGCGCTACGTCGCGCAAACGGCGCGTACCGTTCCTGCGGGCGACTTCCTTGATCAGCCGGATCGGCTGCTTCTCGACCACCATGTCGCGAATCTCGTCGTCGAGAATCAGGATCTCCGCAATCGCGCGGCGTCCGCGGTAGCCGGTGCCGCGGCAGTCGCCGCAGCCGGTACCCTGCCGGAAATCAAAATCGGCAACGTCCGCGCGGCTCAGCCCGAGACGTGTTAGTTCGGCGTCGCCCGGTACATAGGATGCGGCACAGTGCGCGCAGTTGACGCGCACGAGACGCTGCGCCCAGATGCCGTTGAGCGCCGATACGAACGCGTAGGGATCGATGCCCATATGGCTGAAGCGGCCGAACACGTCGAACACGTTGTTGGCGTGCACGGTCGTCAGCACGAGGTGGCCCGTCAAGGCCGACTGCACGGCGATCTCGGCCGTCTCACGATCGCGGATCTCGCCCACCATGATCTTGTCCGGATCGTGCCGCAGGATCGAACGCAGACCGCGGGCGAAAGTCAGCCCCTTCTTCTCGTTGACGGGAATCTGCAGGATGCCGGGTAGCTGGTATTCGACCGGGTCTTCGATGGTGATGATCTTGTCGCGTCCGTTGTGAATTTCCGTCAGCGCTGCGTAGAGCGTCGTCGTCTTGCCCGAACCTGTCGGGCCGGTGACGAGCACCATGCCGTACGGCTCCTCTGCGAGACGGCGCAACGCCGCGAGGGATTCGCCGTCATAGCCCAGCGCCTCGAGCGTCAGCGAACCATAGGCCTCGATCATCGCGCGCTTGTCGAGAATCCGGATCACCGCGTCCTCGCCGTGAATGCTCGGCATGATCGACACGCGCAGGTCGATGTCACGCCCGCCCGCCGCCACGCGGAAGCTGCCGTCCTGCGGCACGCGCCGCTCGGCGATGTCCAGTTCCGCCAGCACCTTGAGCCGCGAGATCACCTGCTCCGCGGTCTCGATGCCGTTGACGGTCGCCGCCGCGTCGAGCACGCCGTCCACGCGGTATTTCAACGCCAGACCGCTTGCGGTGCTCTCCAGGTGGATGTCGGAGGCGCCGGCCTTGAGCGCGTCGTACAGGGTCGAATTCACCAGTTTGACGGCCGGACTGGCCACCTCGTTGATCGACTCGAAGGACAGCACCTGCGCCGTGCTGCCATCGGCCTGCGCCGCGCCGCCGTCAGTCACGAGGCTGTCGACGGCGCGCGCGGACTTCTCCATGCGCGTGTGGTAAGCCTGAAGATCGGACGGCAGGGTGAGCCGCACGTCGACCGGCGCCCCCGCCTGCGCGCCCAGCCAGGTCTGCAGGTCGAGATCGAACGGGCTGGTCAGCACGCCGATCAGGCCGCCAGCGGTGTCGCGCAGCAGCGCGCAGCGGCGCTGCATCGCACGCGACAGGGGCACGCGGTCGAAGGCCGGCTGCAGCGCCAGCATCTCCGCGGTCTCGATGACGCGCATCGCGACCTGCTGTGCGAGCGCCTGCATCAGCTCGCGCGGGTCCGCGCCAGTCAGCGCCTCCAGTTCGACCAGCAGGTGGCGCTGCGTAGCTGCCGCGGCCGTGCGTGCGCGGGCCAGCAGATCGGCGTCGAGCAGCGGCGCCGTCGTCTCCTGCACGGTCATGACAGGCTCCCCGCGAGATCGAATATCGGCATATAGAGCAGGATCACGATCGTGCCGACTACAAGCCCGATAGCCGACATCAGCAGCGGTTCGAACAGCCGGGTGAAGCGATCGATCCAGCGGCTGATTTCGCCGTCGTAGAACGCCGCCGACTTCGTGAGCATGTTGCCCATTTCTCCCGAGCGCTCGCCGACCCGCAACATCCGCAACGAGATGGGGGTAGTCAGTTCCTCGGCGTCAAACGCGCTGGACAATGTCGCGCCGGCCTGCACGGCGGCGCGGGCCTGCGAGAGGCGCTCGCGCAAGGCCGGCGAAATCGTCCCGCCGGCCGTCTCCATTGCGGCGACGATGGGAATGCCGCCTTCGAGCAGCATGCCGAGCGTGAGATACAGCCGCGACAACTGATAAATGCGCAAGTGCGGACCCAGCAGCGGAATACGTCCTAACAGGGTGACAAGGCCGGCCCTGGCGATCGCGGCGCGCAGGAGCATCCCACCGGCCATCACGACGGTGACGGCGCCGGCAAGCAGCGCCAACCCGTGGGACGCGGCGAACGTGCCCCAGTCGAGCAAAGCCTGCGACATCCACGGTAGTGACCGGCCCGTGCCTTCGTAGATGGTCGCGAAGCGCGGCACCACGTAAGCAATCAGGAACCCCGCCACGCCGCCGCCCACGACCAGCAGGATGCACGGATAGATCGCAGAACTGATGAGCTTGTTGCGCACCGTGTCGATACGCGATTGATAGTCGACGTAGCGTTGTAGCGAGCGCGGCAGGTCACTCGTGCCCTCCGCGGCACGGACGATGCCGACATAGAGCGGCGGGAACACGTCCGGCTGCTCGGCCAGCAGATTCGAGAAGCGCTTGCCCTCGCGCAGGCCAACCAGCAGCCGCTCCAGCACGCCGCGCAGGCGGCCGCCGCCCTCGCGCTCCAGCAGCGCCTCCAGACCTTCCACAATGGACAGGCCAGCCGTCAGCAGCGCCAGCAACTCCTGGCTGAACAGCACCAGCGAGAGGCCGCCCCGCGACGCCGACGGCAAGCGCAGCGAGCGCTGCGGAACGAGCCGCGTTGCGTGCAGCCCGCGCGCTGCGAGCTGGCGTCGCGCATCGTTTTCATCCTGCGCGTCGACGACGAGGGCGATGATCTGGTTGTCGGGCGAAAGCGCTTTCACTTCGTATTGCATGTTGCCGTGCTACCGATGGTTGCCTTGTTACCCCGCGCCCGGACGGGCGCGCTCGCATTGCATGTGCCATTGCCTGTGCCGCATCATTCGCTGCTGATGTCGGCGTCCTCGCCGGTACCGCCTGGCTGACCGTCGCGACCGTATGAGATCACCGCGTAGTCGCCCTTGGTGCCGGGCACCTGATAAACATACGGGTGCCCCCAGGGGTCGAGCGGCACGTCTTTCTTGAGATACGGTCCGTTCCACTTGTCGACATTGGCCGGCTTGACGACCAGCGCGCTCAGCCCTTCCTGGGCCGTCGGATAGACGCCCACGTCGAGCCGGTAGTTGTCGACCGCCTTGGTGAGGACATCGATCTGCGCGCGGGCGATCGTGACCTGCGACTTGCCCAGTTGCGAGAAATAGCGCGGTCCCACGATGGCCGCCAGCATGCCGATGATGACCAGCACCACGAGCAGTTCGAGCAGGGTGAAGCCTCGCTGTTTCGCCACCCGCGCGCGCCGCGCCCCTGCACCGTCGAGCGCCCGGCTCACTGTCCCAGACTGCATTTACACGCCTCTCAAGATCAAGAAATAGTGAGCGCCCGCCGTGCGGGCGCTCGTTCTGCTTGCAACAGACCCTCAGCCGGGCATCACCAGCCGATACCCAGCACCATGTGCTCCGGCTTCTGCGCGACGATCGACGAGCTGCCGTTCGATACGTCGTCGTAGGCGAATCCGTACGCGAGTCCGCTGACGCTGTGGTCGTGGAAGAACCGGGCGTACTCGTTCGTCGGCGACTGGCTCCACCAGGCCGTCGGCACCGCCCATTTCGTCACGTCTTCCATGACGTGACGGTTGAGCGCCGCGCAGATCTGCGCTTCGATCTGCAGGGTGACCGAGTCACCGGTGGCAAGCGTGCCGGCCCCGAGCAATACGTCCTGCGTGGAAGGCTTGCTGACGCTATACGTCCCGCCGACGAAGGCGCCGTTGTTCAGGTCGACTTCCGTGAATACGAGCTGGTCGCCCTGCGTCCTGCCGACAAAGCGCCGGCTGTTGCTGAACAGGTTCAGTACCAGATCCTGGTTCGCATAGAGCTGCCACATCTGGTTCACGTAGCCGTCGAAGTAATTGCCGTTCGGTTGCCCCGCGCCGAAACTGCCCTTGGCCGGCGCCATGATGCGGATCTTCGAAGCCGACAGGGACTGGAACTCCGGCGGCACTTCCCGCGCGTAGTCCGCGAAGATTTCCGCACTGCTCAACGTGGTGCCGGTTTGCATGTGCGTGGTGTGATTCATGCCGTAAATGTCCTCGACCAGCGGTATGCCGAACTCGTCGACCTGCGTCGTGTTGATGAAGAGCGTGTCGCCGCCGTTATCGAATTCGATCCAGTCGAAAACGACATTGACGTTCGGATCGGTCAGGTTCTGCGGATTCGGCCCGGCAAAAGCGACATTGCCGTTCGCATCGTCCAGCACCTTGATGAACAGCGGACTGCCGAGCGACACGAACATGCGAGCCGACGACACGTGCGGGAACTGCAGCGTTTTGGCCTGCGCGAGCGTGAAGGCGTAGTTGCTGTAGTTCTGGCCGGCCGCGCTCAGGTGGCCCGGCGCGTCGTTATCCGACAGGGCCATCGGCACCATCGTGCCATCCGGCTTGAGCCACACGAACCTGCCGCCGTTCTGCGGGTCGCGTCCGATGATCTCCACATACACCTGGTCGTCGGTGAATGCACCCTTGGTGTTGTTGAGCAGATCGACGCCGACGAAGCCCGGCGTCACCGTGTAGTTCGGTATCGTGCTGTCCACACTGAGCCTGGCGTCGTTCGACGTGATCGGGCCGTTCGGCCCCGTGACCACGACGCTGTACACCGAGCCGTCATCGCTCTTCGTCGTGGCCGCCGTGTCGTACGTGCGGGCCGTCGCACCGCTGACCGGCGTACCGTTGCGGCGCCACTGGTAGCTGAACGGACCGCTGCCCGACGCGATCGCCGCGAAGTGGCCGTCTTGCCCGGCCGGCACTGTCTGGTCGGCCGGCTGCTCGATGAAGCTCGCCGCCGCCGACGTCCCTGCCGCAGTGTTGTACACCTCGAATTCGTACAGCGAATCACCGTACGGCGTCGAGCGCTGCGTCGCGAACATCCGGACATAACGTCCGGCCGCAGGTGCCGGCAGCTTCAGGTCTTCGATACCCCCCTGGCCCGCGGTCTGCGTGAGCACCGTCGTCCAGTTCTGGTTGTCGTCGGAGGTCTGGATCTGATACGCCACCGCATGCGCGTTTTCCCAGTTCAGCACGACGCGATCGAAGGTCTGCCGCGTACCGAGATCGACTGAGATCCACGACGGGTCGACGAAGGCTGACGACCAGCGGGTAGCCGGATCGCCATCCACCGCGGCCGACGCGGGATACGCATCGGCTTCGAGGCCGCTGGCGGTCGCCGTCTTGTGCAGCGCCAGGTTCACGCCTGCCGCGAGCGGTACGAAGCTCACGCTGATGCTGTGCGGCGCGGTCACGTTAGTGAAGGTGTAGGTCGACTGCACACCCTGCGACTGGCCGTCCACGGTCAATGCGCCCACGGCAAAACCGGCCGCCGGCACCGCCGTGAAGGTCTGCGTTCCCGCTTCGCCCACGCTCACGCTGCCCGACGGGCTGATCGCGCCGTTCGGACCGCTGCTCGCGGCGATCGTGACGGCGGGTGTCGCAGCCGAGTTGTAGATCTCGAACTCGAACAGCGAGTACCCGTACTGCGTGGCACGCTGCACACCCTGCATGCGAACGTAACGCGCGGTCGTGGCCACCACGGGGAGGTCTTCCGTGCCGCCCGTGCCTGCATCGCGCGTCGAGACGGTCGTCCACGTCTGGTTGTCGTTCGACGCCTGAATCAGATAGGACTTGCCATACGCATTCTCCCAGCGCAGCACGACGCGGTCGAAGCGCATCGGCTGACCGAGGTCGACCGTGAGCCACGCGTTGTCGTTGAAGTCCGACGACCAGCGCGAGCCGAGGTTGCCGTCGACCGCGTTAGCTGCGTTGTAACCGTCGCCCTGCACGCCGCTCGCGGTGGCGACCTTGCCCAGCGCCAGATTCGTGCTGCCCGTACCGGCCGTGCCACCGCCGGTGCCCTGCCCGGTGCCGTCGTTCGCGCTGCCCGGCGGCGCGTTGACAGACAGCGTCACGCCGGTGCTTGTCACGCTGCCCGCAGCGTTACTGACGATCACGCTGAACGTCGCGCCGCTATCGCCCGCCACGGTCGGCGGCGTCGTATAGGACGGCGTTGTCGTCGTCGCCACCGGCGTGCCGTTCTTCAGCCACTGATAGCTGAGCGGAGCGGTACCGCTCGCCACCACCGCGAACTGCGCGGGATCGCCCTGATTCACCGTGACGGCAGCGGGCTGCGCTGTGATGGCCGGCGCCACCGGCATGTTGTACACCTGGAACTCCCACAGTGAGTAGCCATACGCCGTATTGCGCTGCGTGCCGAACATCCGCACATAGCGTGCGCTGACGGTCGGGAACGACAGGTCTTCGGTGCCGCCCTTGCCGGCAGTCTGCGTAAATACCGGGGTCCAGTTCTGCCCGTCGTTCGAGGTCTGGATCTGATAGGCCACGCCGAACGCGTCCTGCCAGAACAGAATCACCCGGTTGAACGTCTGCACCGAACCGAGATCGAGCTGGATCCACGACGGGTCGACGAAGGCCGACGACCAGCGCGTAGCCATATTGCCGTCCACCGCGGCCGACGCCGGATACGCATCGGCTTCGAGACCGCTTGCGGTCGCCTTCGCGCCGAGCGCGAGATTCGCCGCAGCCGAACTCGGCCCGAACGCCACGCTGATCGTGTGCGGCGCCAGCACGTCGTCGAACGTGTAGCTGTTGACCAGCCCGATGCTGCTGCCGTCCACCTGCACGCCCGTGACCGCGAAGCCTGCCGCCGGCGTGAACGAGTACGTCTGTGGACCGCCCTGGAACACCTGGGTCGTGCCGGCCGGCGTGATCGTGCCGTTACCGGTCGCGCTCGCCGTGACCGCGTATTGCGGTGTGGTCGCGGTGTTGTACACGCCGAACTCGAACAGCGAGTAGCCGAACTGCGTGGCGCGCTGGGTACCGAACATCCGCACGTAGCGGGCCGTGGTGGCCGTAAAGCGGAGGTCCTCGGTGCCGCCCTTGCCGGTTGCCTGGGAGTAGACCGTTGTCCAGTTCTTGTTGTCACCGTCGTCGTTCGATACCTGAATCTGGTACGCGACGGCATATGAGTCCTGCCAGCGCAGCACGACGCGATCGAACGTCTGCGCCGAGCCAAGATCGATCTGGATCCATGACGGGTCGACGAACGACGATGACCAGCGCGTAGCGTCGTTGCCATCTACAGCCGCTGCCGGCAGGAACGCGTCGCCTTCCACACCGCTCGAAGTCGCGACATGGCCGATTGCAAGGTTGGCACTCGGCACGGGGTTGCCGGCGGCCGGCGCACCACCGCCCGGATTACCACCATCTCCCGTATTGCCGCCGTTGCCCGGATTGCCGCCATCCCCGGTGCCCGTGTCGATCGCTGCGGTCACGGTCAACGTTGCAGCCGCGCTGGTAACGCTGCCGCCGCCGTTGGCGATGACAACCGTGAACACTGCGCCGCTATCGGCCGCTACCGTTGGCGGCGTCGTGTAGACCGGCGTGGTCGTGATGGCAACCGGTGTGCCGTTCTTCAGCCAATTGAAGCTGAACGGACCGGTGCCCGTGACGCCCACCGTGAACTGGGCCGTCTGGCCCTGGGCCACGCTCTGGCTGCCCGGCTGCGCAGCAATAACAGGGGCGGCAGCGGATGCACCCGCGACGCACAGCGCCCAACCCGGCGTGTTGTTGATGATGCCAGGTACCGACTGGCCCGACGAGAACACGAGATATGCGTTGGTCGGATCGTTCGGCACGCCAGTTGTCGTCCACGTCCCCCACGGGGCCGGGAAGGCACATGCGCCGTAGTTGGAGCGGGCCACGGTCAACGCTTCGTTCTGCGTGGGCAGACGCATGCCGACCGACGCGCAGTATTGCGCGGCGATGGTCTGCGTGAACTGCGCGCCTTGAGCCGGGAAGGTCGTCTGGAACTGCTGCCAGACCAGACCGCTCAGATTGTCACGCACGGTCGGGACATTAGGCCCCGACGACAGCCCCGGGATGGTCGATGTGTACTGACCGGGCGCCGCGCCCAGCGGCGTATAGCGCTCGGCGGCGCTGCCGCATTGCGGTGCGTCGAAGACTTCGAACTCGAACAGCGAATAGCCGTAGTCCGTGGCGCGCTGTGTGCCGTACATGCGCACGTAGCGGGCCGAGGTGCTCGGGAAGTTGATCGTCTCGGTGCCGCCGGTACCTGCGTTCTGCGTAAAGACGGTCGTCCAGTTCTGGTTGTCGTTGGACACCTGGATCTGGTAAGCCCTGGCGAAGGCGTTCTCCCACACCAGCGCGACCTCGTCGAAGGTCTGCACTGAACCGAGATCGAGTTCGATCCAGGACGGGTCGATGCCCGGTGCGGATGACCAGCGCGACGTGAAGCTGCCGTCCACGGCGAGGCTCGCCGAAAGGCCTGCATTTTGCTCGCTGCTGGCCGTAGCCGTCGCGCCCAGTGCCAGGTTGGTGTCGCCGCCGCCGCTTACGACGAGCGTGACCGGTGTACTCGTTACACTGCCGGCACTATTGGTGACCGTGACAACGTAGCTGCCGGCGTCGCCGTTCTGCGCCGATGCAATGACGATGCTTGAGGCGTTCGAGCCGACTGGCGTGCCGTCTCTCGTCCACTTGTATTGGAGCGGTGCCGAGCCGCTGGCCAGCACGTTGAAGGTCACACTCTGGCCAACCGGCACGCTCTGGCCGCGCGGTTGCGACAGGAGGGACGGCAGGGTCGCGGCGCCCACCGTCAAGGTGGCGCTGCCCGACGTGACCGTACCCGCGCTGTTGGTCACGACGACGCTGTACACCGTGCCGCTGTCCGAGGTCTGCATGATCGGCGTGTCGTACACCGCTTGCGTCGCGCCCGCGATGGCCGCACCGTTCTTCAGCCACTGATAGGTCAGCACTGGCGAGCCGGCCGCCAGCACGGTGAATTCAGCACTCTGCCCGCTCGTGATGCTCTGCGGCGTGGGAGGCGTGACGATGGTCGGCACCGCCGGCGCCACCACCGTTAAGGTTGCCGCACTCGACGTGATGCTGCCGCTGGCGTTGCTCACGTCGACGCTGAGGCTTGCTCCATTGTCGCCGCTCTGGACGGCCGGCGTCGTGTAGGTAAAGCTGGTCGCACCGGCGATCGGCACGCCATTCTTCATCCATTGGAAGTTCGGCGAAGCGCCGGCCGTGAGCACGGTGAACTGCGCCGTCTGCCCCACAGCGGCCGTCTGGCTGAGCGGCTGCGTGATGATCTGCAGACTGCTCGCCTGCTGCGGACCGATAACCAGGTCATTGCCGTTGAACACCTGCTGGCTGCCGGTCGGCAATACGTTGAACGTGGCAGTGCCGCCACCGAGACCAGGCGCGCTCGCCGTCACGGTGACCGTGCCGGGCGTGAACTGCGTCTTGACGGCGATTCGGGTCAGACCGCCTTCAGCCGACAAGTTAGGATCGCCAGGCGCATGGTATCCCAGCGGCTGGCTCGCCGTGACCAGATGGTCGGAGCCGCCGCGATAGGTACCGGGGCCACTGACGTTGAAAGTAATGATCGGGCTCGCATCAGGCACGCGAACGTTGTTCGCATCCACCACAGTTGCCGTAACGAGGGCAGCGTCCGTACCGTTGGCCGTGAGCACGAAAACCTCGCCGTCCGGCTTGACGAGTTCGGGCTCGACCGTGAGCACGATATGGTCGGCCGGACCGGCCGTCACCTGTGTGTCCGTCGCGGCGACCTGGCCATTGCTGTCCAGACATTCAGCCAGCAGCGTGCCGGGTGCCCACGTGACGTTATTCCAGTGCACCTGGGCTGGCAGCAGCGTCGTGTTCTCGCTCAGGTCCGCCCTCGGGTCCGACGTCGGCGGGTTCGGAGTCTGGTCAGGGCCAACCGGCTGCCCGTTGAGCAGCAGCCGCACCGTGGCGCAATTGCTGAACGCATTGACGGTCACAGGGCCGGCCGCGGAGCGGTTCCAGTGGTAAGCGAGTTTGACCACCGGCTTGATCTGGAACGGCGTCCAGGCCGCTTCATAGATGTAGTAAAGCAGGCGCGGAATGCGGTTGGCATCCATCATGGATGCGCCATTGCCGCGCACCATCTCCGGGGTGGTGCCGTTCGCGTTTCCTTGAGGCGAGCCGGGGCCATCGATCTGCTGGTTGATTTCACCTGGCGTATCGGCCAGGTACCAGTGCGCGATGCCGAACGACTTGCCGGCCACGCTGTGCACCCAATCGTTCAGGTAGGGCGCGGCAAACGCGAGTTCATAGTCATACAGCGCGCGGCCGACGCCGTCTCCCCAATATTCGGACCCCCATGCAGGCGAATCCGGATAGGTTTGTTTGACATTGACGTCGCACCCTTCGCCACTGCAGCCGAGGATGTCGCCGTTAAGCGGGTTCGGCATGCGGTCGGCCTGGGCGCGCGTGAGAATCGGGTCCCACACTTGCGACAATGCCTTCAGGGATTGCGCGAGCGATGTATCGGTCGAGCCGTTGTCGGCTTCCCATGCCAGCACCGAGGGATGATTGCGATCGTGCACGATCATGTCCCGGTGCAGTTCCTTCTTCAGCTCCACGTTGTCAGCCGTCGTGCAGCCCGTCGTAACCGTGCTCGTGCAGAGGATCGAAAATCCGTTCTCGCCGTCGCCGCTGGGTTGAATCATCATCACGCCGTAGGCGTCCGCGGCGTCGAGAAATTCCGGGCCCTGGCTGGAGTGGCCGGGCCGGTAGAGGCTGCCGCCCGCCTGCGCGAGCAGGTTCAGATCGCGCCATTGCAGCTCTTCCGGCACAGCCGATCCGAGCGCCGGGTAATCGTAGCGCCCGGAGGCTCCCCACAGATAATGGGGATGGCCGTTAATGATCGGAAAGTTCTGGTCCCAGGTGATCGTGCGAATGCCGAGCGGAGTCTCCGTGGAATCCACGACGGTGCCGCCGACGCTGACCGAGTGAATTACGTGATACAGGTATGGACTGCCGAAGACACTGTTATTCGGAAACCAGAGGGTCGGGTTCGCGACCGTCAGCACCTGATCGAACAGGCTCGGATGCAAACCCGGCGGCGCATTGGCCGGCACCGTACTGGTATCCTGGGCGGTTGCCACGACGTTACCGCTGGCGTTCACGATCTGCGTCGTCAACGTCACCTGCTGGTCCGTCGGATATTCGTTCAGCACGTTGGTCTGTACACGGATCGTGGCCGAAGTGGTACTCGCCGCGACCGTGGAGACATACGTTCCCCAGGTGCCAAGGACCGCATAGACATTCTCCGGAATGTGAACCTTGTCCGTGATGTACATCCACACGGGTCGGAACAGACCGGTATCGTCCTGGCCAAAGCGGAAGGCGCCCGAAAAACTCGGCGACTCGAAGAAGCTGTCGCCGCGCGCGACCTTCACCGCCATCACGTTATCCGTCCCGTCGAATTTCACGTAAGGCGTGATGTCGACGATGAACGGAACGAAGCCGATTACGTGAGTCGCTTTGGGGTTGATCAGGCTGTTGCCAGGAATGAACTGGCCATTGATGTAGACCTGTGCACCCGTGTGCGCCCCCTCGAACTCGACAAATATCTTGCGGTTCGAGTAGGACGAATCCACGGTGAAGTGCTTGCGGTACCAGTTGATGTTGCCCGTCAGGTACAACTGGTCGCCACCGGATTTCGTGTTGATGAAGGTGTCGTTGTCGGACGGCGTTTGCGGCACGCCCACCGATTGCCAACCCGAGTCGTCGAAACCCGGCTGCATCGAACCAGGATCGTCGACGTCCTTGACGTACCGCCAGGGGGTCTGCCCCAGATTGATCTTGATGCGGTTCGATGCCGGCAGATCGCCACTCGCCACAGCATGAGTCGCGGCGAACACCAATAGCACTCCAAACAAAGTAAACAAGCCGGCAAGCTGCCTCGTAAACTTCCAAACGCGATCGCGCATGGCGAAATCCTGTTTTTTCTTCGAGCGTGTGTGGTTTTGCTTCGCCGCGAACAGCGCGCAATTCAATGTTGCCCGCCTCGGTGCGTTGCTCGACGGCACCTGTGGGCCAAAACTAGCCAACCCGCAACATCGACCCCGTTATTCGCCTGACATGGGGGCTCTCCACAGCGGGTTGAATGGCGCGACGGTCGCCATCATTCTTTGTGGCTAACGTTTGCGCTTCCATCCGACTTACGGCCATACCGTTGATCAAATGATCCAACGCGAACAAATGATATGACGACTCCAAGCATCAATCTCTTGATTGGTGTAAACCCTATATTTCTCGACAGGCAGCACAAATGCCAAACGCCGAAACTTCGCTGGCGCACCGCTGATTTCACGAACAATTCATAAATTTCAATAATTTGCGACTTGCTCATGTCGAATCGGTGCTGGCCGCTCAGCGACAACGACAAGTCAGAGCCGAGGTGCGCCGATTGCCGGTCCGTCACATCCAAAACACGCACTCGAGCTGTCCAGCAAAAAAATTCACCGAAAACAAATGATAAAATGTTCATTGTTGGTCAAATGAACAGCACAAAACTACGCCAGACCATTTACAGGTGGCGTCAAAAATTCGGACAGGGCGATACGTGGAGCAGCTTGAATCTGAGCCTCGCGGACGCCCTTAGCGGCGTTCAAGGCAAAGGTGGCGCTGACTGGTGCAGCAATTCGATGTACATCCGAACCCGCTCACTGAATGGAAGCGCCAACTTCAGGAGCATCCGTTTGCTGGCGCACGCAGGCTGGTTCGGATATGACGGCGCAAGGATACAGTTGCATTTTTTAGGCGATAACATGCATATTCGTCGATTCAGTTTTTAACCACAGCGAGAAATCACAATGCTCGACCGCCTTACGGGAATGCAGGTGTTTTCCCGTGCAGCTACTGCCGGAAGCCTCTCCGCGGCCGCCCGGCAACTCGGCCTGTCGCCCGCCATGGCGACAAAGCATCTGGATGCGGTGGAGCACCGGCTGGGCGTGCGCCTGTTTCACCGCAGCACGCGCAAGCTCACGCTCACCGAAGCGGGACAGCAGTATCTGGAAACCTGTGCCCGCCTCCTGCCCGATCTGGAAGAAGCGGAGGCGACGATCGCGTCCCAGCGCGTGGAGGCGAGCGGACTGCTGCGGCTGAATTCGCCACTTTCGTTTGGCGTTCGCTACATCGCGCCGCTGATTCCTGCCTTCAGAAACAAGCATCCCGGGGTCACCATCGACCTCGGGCTGAACGATCGTGTCGTCGATCTCATGGAAGAGGGCTGGGATCTGACGATCCGGGTTGGGCGCCTGAAGGACAGTCGTCTCGTCTCGCGCAGGCTCGCGGAGAGCGCGATGATTGTCTGCGCGGCTCCGGGCTACTGGGAGCGGTATGGGCGCCCGAAACGCTGGTCCGAACTGGGCGATCACAATTGCCTGAGCGTCACTTTCTCCAACATCTCGCGGCCCGACGAATGGCGCTTCGGCAAGGACGGCGACAAGCGCGTGGCCGTCAAGGGAACCATGCGAGCCAATAACGGCGACGCACTCGTCGCCGCGGCCGTTGCCGGTCTCGGCGTTCTTTACGAGCCCGAGTTCATCGTCGCCGATGCGGTTCGGCAAGGCGCACTGGAGCAGATTACGCTCGAAGTCCGCACCGCGGACCTCGGCGGCATACACCTGGTTCGCGCGCCGGATCGGGCTCCCCCGGCGAAGGTGCGGGTCATGACTGATTTCCTTCTCGACGCATTCAATCCACATCCGCCGTGGGCCATTCGATAAGGCGACGGCGAGCGTCAGGTTGGATCGCCGGACTGCTTACGATTCAGGCCGCCGGCGGGCGACGACGCGTCGAGGAAGTCCTCACCTCTGACACATTCATGCGGAACAGTAGGCCAGGTTACCGAACCACGCTCAGATAACGATTGACCTCATTCAATAGGGCCGAGTGATATTCTTCAGGCAAGCACCTGTCGTCACTCAGAGACATCAATACTTCAATCCTGTTGCGGAATGATCGAGTGACATCAGCCTTCATTGAGGCTGGCAGGTGCACCAACATGGAAATCAGCAATTCGCCGATGACCGCAAGGCGCGCACCGTGTTGAACTGCATTGATGCCATTTGTTCTCGACAGGAGAGTAAGCGCTCCGATCAACGCGTCGTTGCTGGCTGCTTCGCACTGATCTAGTGAAGTGAGCACAGATTGTTCGATCGAATTTGTTTTTAATGGTAAGGATGACATATTGTTTTCAAGTTGATGGCTTTACGCATGTTCTCTTGCAAGGTCTGCCCCTCCCGCATGCACGGCAATCTGATTGCCCAGTTTTCCTGCTGCGATTTGGTTTGCATCGTCTACGGCCGTGTTGAGCGGCTTCGAGACCGCGCGTAGCAAATAGACGGACGCACCGATCGCGATGATGACGTCACCGAGCGGGCAATCCACAGAAAGATTCCTGAGGTCAGTTCACTCTCGTCGGCAATCGGGGCCGTCGGCGGGCGGGCCCCGAGTACTTTCGACGAGGAGCGAAGAGGGGCGTATGACTAGCCCATGAACAGGAGCACCGTCTTTGCCACGACCTTGGCCAACAGCGCCGGCATCCGGCCCTGGACTCGCCTCCAGTCCTCTGGTAGTCGACCAGAAGACCTGAAGGACTGGATGAAGCGGAATCGTGCCGCTGCGTCCTCGGGTGCTGCGCCGCTGGAGCTGCCGAAACGCATGACCAGGGAACCCGGCCCGCCGTAGACCGGCCATGGCGGCAATCCGGGGCCGTTCGGATTCCCATTCCGTGCGAAGTTCGTCCAGTACGACATCATCAACGCCGACAGTTCCTTGTCTGCCTCGCCGGCCGGTGCCTTTGACGGCCCAAAGCTCATGTCAAGGCTACCGAATACGAATGCCGTTTCCGCGCCGTGGCTAGGCTTGGGCGAATAGGGCGAAGTGTAGTCGAAGTTGTAGGCAAACACGTCCGAGCGGGCCGTCGTGCGATGCAGACCCAGCCATGCCCAAGTCTGTTGGCTAATGCACAGATCACCCATCAGATACTGCGCCGATTGCTCGGCCGCTTGCTTCGTGTCGGCAGGATATACGGCCAGAAAGTCCTGCATCCGAGATGGACCGAACTGTGCCGTGGCGGCCTTGACGAACTGCGCCGGTGTGCGATGCGGCAACGCCCGGCTCATGAAGAAGCTGTGCTCGTCTGCATTCCAGCCACCCAGCAAAGGGACATCGGCTTGCCCGCCGCGCTCGAACGTCTGTGCGGGCGATTCTTGCAGCACAAAACCGTCGATATTAGGAGCAAATGCGGTGATGGCGGGGTCTGTAAGAAAGTTCCAGGCGGAGGCGCGGTGAAGCTTTTCACCCGCCAGCGCACGCAACTCCGCGAGAGAACGGACCCGCATCCTGGTCATGAAGGCGCGGGTTCGGGCTTCGGCTTCGGCCTTGGTCGCGATCGACCCATGCTCGGTGTCCCAGAATGCGCCGCTTTCTCCGATGGCTCGATGGAACAAGCCGCGGGCCAGTGGTGAGGCCATGAGCATGCCCACAGCGTGCGACCCGGCGGATTCGCCAAACAGTGTGACATTGCCCGGGTCGCCGCCGAACAGTGCAATATGATCTTGCACCCATCGCAGCGCCTTGATCTGATCCTGCAAGCCGAAGTTGCCCGAGGGCGAACCTTCGCGATCCAGTTCGGGATGAGCGAGAAATCCGAACACGCCAAGCCTGTAGTTCATGCTGACCATCACGACGCCCTTCGCCGCGAGGTGCGCACCCTCAGCCCCGAAGAAGGTGGACGCGCCCAACTCGAAGCCACCTCCATGAATCCACACCATGACCGGCCGCCGCTCCTTGGCAGTCTGCGCCGCAGTCCAGACATTCAAGGTGAGGCAATCCTCGCCCTGATCCCTGGTCAGCGCTTTCAGGCCCGGCACCGGCATCGGTGCCCCAAAGCACGGCGGGCCATAGGCAGTAGCGTCGCGGACATCGGTCCAGCCCACGACATCTTGCGGAGGCCGCCAGCGCAATTCACCGACCGGTGGCGCAGCGAAAGGGATTCCCTTATAGGCGAGTACGCCCTGTGCATTGCGGGTAACGCCGCGGATGCGCCCATGCGGCAAGCTCAACTCAGGCATCAGCATGGCTGGCGCTTCCTGTGCCGACGCGTGATGAGCGCCGTGATCGACGAGTGCTAACATTCTCACCATCCTCCCGCGGCCGGCGCGGCCGATTCCGCACTCAGGAACCGCGCGCGCATCAGTGCGATATAGTTGTCTTCGCCCATTTCGTGCCGGGCCTTGACCAGCGCAGCGATATCTTCGCCGACAACATAGCGCAGCCGCGACGACTGATCGATCGCCGCGCCGAAGACAACATCGGCCACCTGCTCGGCACTGCTCGTCTCGCCGCCCTGCATCGCGGCGTAAAGGGCATTGGTCTTGTCGATGAACCGGTCGTAGCAGGCCAGCGACCGATCATGCGCAAATTCAGAGAACATCCGCGCCCCAAACTGCGTGCGCACTGCGCCCGGCTCGATCAGCCTGACGGCGATGTTCTGCGACGTCAGTTCATAGGCCAGCGATTCGGAGAAGCCCTCGACCGCGAATTTGGTGGCGTGGTACATCGACATCAGCGGCACGGTGATCATGCCGCCGCTGGAACTCACGTTGACGATCGTGCCACCGCCCTGCCGCCGCAAGACAGGCAGCACGGCGCGCGTGACATCCATCAGGCCGAAGACGTTGACCGCGAACTGCTCCTGGATCTTTTGCGGCGACAGCGCCTCGAAAACGCCAAACAGGCTGAAGCCGGCGTTGTTCACGAGAACATCGATCCCACCGAAGCGCTCGACGGCTGCATCAACCGCCGAAGTCACACTGGACTCGTCCTGAACGTCCAGTCGCGTGACGAACAGGCGGTCTCCGTTGACGAGTTCAGTCTCCGCAGACGGATCGCGCAGTGTCGCCACGACGTTCCAGCCCCGCCCGGCAAACTGCTTCGCTACAGCTTTGCCGATGCCTGACGAGGCACCGGTGATGAAAATGGTCTTAGGCATGCCCTGCTCCGTTCCCACAAGTCGTTCATATGTTGAGGTATCATTCAACTTCATCCTATTTTAAAGTTGAGGGTGCCGTCAAGTTATGAATAAAACCTTAACGCCATGAACCATCCTGGCGCCGGGAAACCTGATACGCCGCGGCTACGACGCGACGCACAGCTCAATACGGAAAAGATCAAGACTGCCGCACTGGACGCATTCCAGGAGCGTGGCCTCGACGTGCCACTGGAAGAGATCGCGCAACGTGCGGGTGTCAGCATCGGCACCCTGTACAACCGGTTCGGCACGCGCGAAGCACTCACCGATGTGGTCATGGCGGACGTCGCGGCAGAGCGGCTCAGTGACGCGGTGGCGCGCGCACGCGGCTGCCCCGACCCATGGAGCCGGTTCGCCTGTTATGTCGAACTGATTTGCGAAATCCAGGCCACCGAGCCTGCGCTCAACGACATCGTTTCACGCCGCCACCCCGACGCCTCGCGGCTGGCGGCTGTGTGCGACGAGACGATGACGCAAGCGCGGCAATTCGTCGAAGACGCGCAGCGCGATGGTTCGTTGCGCCCAGACTTCACGCTTGAGGACCTGTTTCTGGTGTTCGTGTCGAATGGCGCACTGATGCGGATCATGGCCGACATCGGAGCCGACACCTGGCGGCGTCGCGTTGGGTTCACGCTCGACGGTCTTCGCACCGAGGCGGCGCGACGATGATGGTGCGCCCGTTCGTGAACGAACGCCGGCAGCAGGCGGATTGCCGCAGCAGCGTCGACAGACGCCGCCACGCCACCTGGCAATTAGAACCGGTGAATGATACCCACGCCTGCCGCGAACTGGCTGCGTGACGAGGACGGCGCGCTGTTCTGACCGTCACCGATATCGGCCGTTGCGTTGATAATGCTCTTGCCGTTCGTTCCGATCGTCTGGCCACCCGCACGCTGATAGGCTTCCAGCGCATACAGCCCCGTACGCTTGGAGAGGCTGTAGTACTGCGAGAGATTGAACTGCTGGTAGCGTGCCGAGCTCGAGATGCCATTCGACTGCGTTGCGCGCGTATAGCTATAGC
>NZ_JALOCP010000040.1:0-74741 GCF_030511745.1 Paraburkholderia sp. SECH4 | reverse complement strand
GGCAACGCTAATAGACCACTAACAATTCAAGGAAAGGCCAACACCCTAAGAACACAGACAAAAACCGCCGAGCAGGCAAAAAACCACTATCCAAAACCAAGATTATTAAACTACCCTCTATCCAGATTCCAAATACCCCCGCAGCGCCGCAGGCAAAAACCCCCGCCATGCCCGACACCCCCCTGGACCTAAACCTAATCCCCTACCTGGTAGCAATGGAAGACACCCGCAACGTCAGCCGCGCAGCGGAGCAACTAGGTGTCAGCCAACCCCGCGTGAGCACCGCGTTAGGCCGCCTGCGGGAATACTTCGCCGATCCGCTCTTCGTGCGAACCTCTAAAGGCATGGAACCCACGCCGCGCGCGCTCGCCATCCTCCCCGCCGCCCGCGACGCGCTTCTGCGCATCGAGAAAGGCATGCTCGACGTGCAGGACTTCGATCCGGCCACCAGCACTCATACCTTCTCCCTCGCGCTCTCCGACGTCGGCGAAATCGTCTTCCTGCCGCGGCTCCTGCAACTCTTTGCCGAACGCGCCCCGCATGCGAATCTGCGCTCGGTGTCGCTCTCGCCCTCGCAGGTGGAACGTGGACTCGAATCGGGCGACGTCGATCTCGCCGTGGGCTATTTCCCCGATCTGTCGGGCAATAACTTCTTCCAGCAACGGCTCTTCACCCATCGGTTCATCTGCCTGATGCGCACGGGACACCCCCTTGCGAAGGCGCCCCTCACGCTGGCGCAGTACGTGGCGTCGGGCCACGCCGTCGTGCGTGCCGAAGGACGCAGCCAGGAAGTCCTCGAACATTACCTGGAAAAGAAGCGCATCAAGCGCCGCGCCGTCCTCGAAACGCCGCACTTCATGAGTCTGCCGTTCATCCTCGCGCGCACCGATCTGCTCGCCACGGTGCCGCACGCTATCGGCTTCGCGTACGTGTCGGAACATGCGTCGATCACGCTGGTCGAGCCGCCGCTGCCGTTGCCGCGCTTCGATCTGCGGCAGCACTGGCATCGCAAGTTTCATAACGATCCGCGGGCGAGCTGGCTGCGCGGTATCGTCGCCGAACTCTTCAACGACGACATGGACGAGTGGCCAAAGTAAGCACACGCCCCGACCGCGAGAGGGGGCATCGACACGATGCGGCGTAAAACATGGAACAATGGCCGCACTCATTGAACCCGCGCGCTCCGTTTAGCGTCGACGCGCAATCCCAGAGGAGCGACGGATGGCCAGCAGTAAAGCGAAGAAAACCAAACCCGAGGCCGCAGTGGACCGCCCCAGCCGCGAAGAAGCTGAAGCAGCGGTACGCGTGCTGCTGCGTTGGGCCGGCGACAATCCCGAACGCGAAGGCCTGATCGATACGCCATCTCGCGTGGTGCGTTCTTATGAGGAGTTCTACGCGGGTTATCAGATCGATCCGCGTGAGATCCTCGCCCGCACCTTTTCCGAAGTGGACGGCTACGACGAAATGATCGTGCTGAAAGATATCCGCTTCGAAAGCTATTGCGAACACCACATGGTGCCAATCATCGGGCGGGCGCACGTTGCCTATCTGCCTGGGCATCGGGTGGTCGGCATTTCGAAGCTGGCACGTCTCGTCGATGCATTCGCCAAGCGCCTGCAGATCCAGGAAAAGATGACGGTGCAAATCGCCGACACGTTGAACGACGTGCTGCAACCGGCGGGCGTGGGTGTGATTCTCGAAGCGGCGCATCAGTGCATGTCCACCCGGGGCGTGCACAAGGCCGGGGTCACGATGGTCACGTCGCGCATGCTGGGCACGTTCCGTACCGATCCGTCGACGCGTCGCGAGTTTTTGTCGATCGTGGGCAATCCGGGCGTGGTGGCCGTCGCCAATACCTGATAGCGGTTGGGTCGCACCGCGAATCAGGCTGCGGCGTTGGCCGCCGCCTCACGCCGTGCTGTGCGCGATACGCATCTGGCCGAAGGTGGCCAGCAACACCGCGCCAAGCACGCATGCAACACCCGCAAGTTGCGCCGCACTCACGGGCTCCCGCAACACGACAGCAGCCAACGCCACCGCGCTCACCGGCACGAGCGCGGTCATGAGCCCAGCTTCCGCGCCGCTGATGCGCGCAGCCCCCGCATACCAGAGAACAAAGCCAGCCACGGTCGGCACAAGCGCGTAGTACAGCACACCGTTCAGGGCGCTCGCATTGAACGGCATACTCCAGGGCCTTTCGAAACATGCCGGCACGAGCGCCACTGCCAAACCGATGCCGCACATCAACGCCGATAGCGGCAGCGGCGCGACCGGGGTGTGCAACTTGCGATTGAGCAGGATAAAGAGCGCCTCGCACACGATCGCCGCGAACACCAGCGCGTTACCTGTCAGCGAACTGGCGGCATGCGGCGTGGTGAAATCGTCGATACGCACGGTACACACCAGCACGCCCAAGGTGGCGAGGCCAATCGCACCGATCAACGCGGGCGCGGGGCGCTCGCCCAGCGCGAGCATGGCGACCACGGCCGACACCGCCGGCAGGGTGCCGGCAATCACACCGGCATCGGCGGCCGAGGCGAGCTTCATGCCACTGATGAGCAACACCGTATACCCGACGCTGCCCGCCCCGGCCTGGGCGATCACGAGCAACGTATCGTGTCGATCGAGACGTGGCCAGCGTACGCCACGCCAGCGCATCACCAGCACAAAGAGGGGGAACGCGATGGCAAAGCGCAGTGCGGTCGCGCTGAACGGCGGCAATCCGCTGGCGATCGATTTGCTGACGACCACCGTGCTGCCGACGCCGATCATCGCCAGCGCGCAAAACAGGTATCCGACGTACCGTGAGCTCATGCTACTGTCCTGTTCCGTTGAACGAGCAGACACATTAGCGGCGGCACACGCCCGCGGTCTTGAACGAAATTGCAGAGAAAGCGCCCGCCAGGGAAACAAGGAACGCCGTCAGTTCGAACAAGCGTCCAGCTCCACGACTTACCGGCGCGAATCCGACTTGCGCTCAGGCAGGACAGCCCGGCGCTGTACCTGGGCTCATCTAGTATCCTGATCGAAATAGAATCCCACCCTGGACACGAACCGAACGCGCGCGTAGAAAAACGCGCCCAGGAACACACCTTGCAGCCCGGCAAAACAAGCTTCGGCCGCAGCGCGGCCCAACCGTCACAACAGGAGTTCCGCAATTGGTAGAGTTTCCGTCGTCGGCGGTGTCAACCTGGGGCGGCGTGTTCGTTTTTGTGAACGTCCTGTTGACACGGCTCGGCCTGCCGATCCCCGCGGTCCCCGTGCTGCTCTTCGCGGGCTCGGCGATCGCCGCCGGCACACTGTCTTTCTGGCCGATCCTGTTCGCCGCCGTGCTTGGTGCGCTGATCGGCGACGGTACGTGGTTCGCCGCCGGCCGCATCTACGGCCGCAGACTGATCGCCGCCCTGGGCCGGATCTCCCCGGCGATCGATTCCAGGGTCGACAAGGCCCGCGCGCTATTCGAGCGCTTCGGCGTGGCGCTCGTGTCGATCTCGAAGTTCGTCCCCGGACTAGGACTCATCACCCCACCGCTCATGGGCACGACAGCGGTGGACAGTCGCATCTACGCTTTGTGGGACCTCGCCGGCGCTCTGATGTGGGCCACCTTCTGGCTACTCGGTGGCGCCGCGGCGGAAAGACAGTTGCATATGCTGCTCGCGTTCGTCAAAGCGCGTGGCGGCACGGTACTCGACATTCTGCTGGCCGCAGCGTTGGCCTATCTGGTGTACCGCCTGCAGCAGCGGCGGCGCGAACGACGCCGTCTCGCGGACGCGGCCTCCGCGGCTGCGTCGCAAGCGACACTCGCTGGATGGCGCCGCATCACGCCGCCCAAGGTCCTGGATGCCCGCCCACCCGCCTCAACTGGTGAAGCGCTACATCCCATCCCCGGCGTGCTGGCGCTCGACCCGCACTCGCCTGAACAGATCGACGGCGCGCTGCTCGTCCATGACATGGTGATTTATTGCATTTGCCCGGACAGCGCGACCGCCGTCGAGATCAAGCAACGGATGCGCCTGAACGGCTACACGCGAATCCGCGCACTGAGGGGCGGCCTCGACGCCTGGCAAAGGCGCGGGTTTCCCGTCGAACCTCTCCCGCTAACGGACGAATCGACCACCCGCAAACGCAAGCCGGAGCCGTACGGTGAAGTTCGCGGCGCGGTAACGCTGCGCGGGTTTGCCCCGCGACGCGACTAAACCACCTGGGCAAGCCGCATCACAGTTTGCGCAACAGTCCTGCCGCCGCGCGCATCCGGCGTTTGCGCTCCTTCTTCAGCCAGTCAAGCGTTGCATCGGTGTCGCCGGATCCGGCTAGCAAGCTCATATTGTCGCGCAGCAGCATCTCGCTCGCGACAATATCGTTCAGCGTACCGAAACGCTTCTGAATCTGCTTCAACCGCTTCAGGACACGTTTGTGGCTGACGCTCAGAATGGGCTCGAAAAACTCGAGCAGATAGCGCACTTTCTTTCCTGCCTTCCTGACGTCATGAAATGCGGCGTAGTTGGAGCGCTTCGCTTGAGACGCACGCTTTATACGTTTGTTAAGCGAACGTTCGGAAGCGGTCACGCGCTTGTCGGCGAATTTTTGCAGCGGCACGCGCTCACGGGCGGTGTTCAATTCCTTATTGGCGCTGGTCAAGGCGTCTTGCAGCAAATGTTTGACGTCCGCGTTCGAAAGCGTTTCACGGCTCGTCGCCAACGCGCCGCTGCGCGCCGCCTGGAGCGTAGGCGTTATCTCGTGCGCAATGCGCTCGTCCTGCGCAATCAGTTCGATCAGAATGTCCCAATCCCGCGTCTTTCCGGCTGCCGTCGCCAGATACTTATACAGCGCCCGTTGGCGCGTATTCTCGCCTTTGTCCAGCAAGGGTTCGAACGCCCACCACAACGAACGCAACCGCCGCAGCGACACACGCAGTTTGTGCAGCGCTTCCGGCGACGCGTCTTCGCGCACCGCATTAGCGAGTTCGATCGCGTCATCGACAAGGGGCGCCGCGTACGACGCAAAGGCTGCCTCCGCCGAGGGTTCTGCGCCGGCCGGCTTGCTGTCCGCAGCCTGTTTGTCGATTTTCCGGCTCGCCCGCTTCATCGGATGTCCTTCAGAAGGTCCTTTTATGTCAGCCTAGCAAAAAAAGGTCCTGGTGGATATCCGCCGACGCGTCGCCTAAACTGCACCAGGATGGCCGCAAGACAATGCGCGTTGCATGGACTGCAATCCGCCGCATTGTGGCGACGACCTGGGTCGCGCGAGTCCACGCAAGTCTGTATGCGACCTTGGCGGCAGTTGAACCGGAAAATCCGCTCCGCTGCCCGGGCGCAGTTCGCGCATAGTTCTTTTCGGACCGCTTATCGTTCTACCCCGCCGCGCAAGCGGCAGCCTTTCCTGTAGCGCCAATCTGTACCTACCTTCCCGCGAGCGCCCGTCCCGCATAGCTGTCACGCCACTGTCATCGTTAAGACACACAGGCACCGCAGGATCGGCAGTTCCGCGACAAACTTTTGGGGCTCACGCCATGCCGGAACTTTCGTACCCGCAACCGGGCGCTGCAAGTGGAAAGGGGCGCAATATCGGCCTGATCATCTTCCTCGCTGTGATTGCGATCGGCGCTGCTTATTGCGCCATGCATCTGGCGGACGATTTGCAATCCGTTCGCGAAGCCTCGTTTTTGCCCTACCTGCTCCTTGGCATTGCGCTCGTGATCGCGCTCGGCTTCGAATTCGTCAACGGTTTTCATGACACAGCCAACGCGGTCGCCACCGTGATCTACACGCATTCGCTAGCGCCGAACATTGCGGTGGTCTGGTCCGGCGGATGGAATTTCCTCGGCGTGCTTACTTCAACGGGCGCGGTTGCGTTCGGTATTCTGCAGCTTCTGCCCGTCGAACTGATTCTGCAAGTGGGCAGCAGCGCGGGCTTCGCAATGGTCTTCGCGCTGCTGATCGCGGCGATCATCTGGAATCTCGGCACGTGGTACTTCGGACTGCCGTCATCGAGCTCGCACACGCTGATCGGCTCGATCATCGGCGTCGGTCTGATGAATCAGCTGATACATGGCGCGAACGGCACGAGCGGCGTGGACTGGAATCAGGTGCTCGGCGTGGGCAAATCGCTACTGTTTTCGCCGCTGATCGGCTTTCTTGCCGCCGGGTTGCTGCTGCTGATCCTGAAAGCAGTGGTGCGGGTTCCCGCGTTGTATGCCGAGCCTAAAGGCAAGGAGCCGCCGCCGTTCTGGATTCGCAGCCTGCTGATTCTGACCTGTACGGGCGTTTCGTTCGCACACGGTTCGAATGACGGGCAGAAAGGCATGGGGCTCATCATGCTGATCCTGATCGGCACCGTGCCGACAGCCTACGCGCTGAACAAGGCGGTCACGCCGGCGGAAACGCAGACCTTCATCGCTGTGGCACAACACACCGCCGACACGCTCGGCAAATACACACACGGCGCGGCACCGTCTGCCAATCCGCGCGACGAAGTCGAAGCGTACGTGCGCACTCGTCAGTTGACGCCCGCCACCGTGCCGGCCTTGCAGCAACTCACCGCTCTGATCGGTCAGCAGGTCGGCGCATCGGGATCGATGGCCGCCGTGCCGCAAAATATCGTCGATAACGTACGCAACAATATGTATGTCGCCTCCGAAGCGATCCGCCTGATGAAGAAGAGCAAGCAGCCGGCCTTCTCGCCGGAAGATGCCAAAGCGATCGACAACTTCAAGGCGCAAACCGATCACGCCACCAAGTTCATTCCGACGTGGGTGAAGGTTGCCGTCGCTATCGCCCTCGGTCTCGGGACGATGGTCGGATGGAAGCGCATCGTCGTTACCGTCGGCGAGAAGATCGGCAAGCAGCATCTGACCTATGGACAGGGTGCGTCGGCTGAATTGGTGGCGATGCTGACGATTGGCGCGGCCGACATGTACGGCTTGCCGGTCTCGACGACGCACGTGCTGTCGTCAGGCGTGGCCGGGACTATGGCGGCCAACGGCTCCGGCTTGCAATGGGCCACCGTGCGCAGCCTGATCCTCGCGTGGGTGCTGACGCTGCCGGTCTCAATCGCGCTGGCCGGGGGCTTGTACTGGGTGTTCCGGATGGTGTTCTGAAACGGCTGAGACCGCTGCTGCCGGGTGCAAGTCCGGCAACGGCGAAATAAAAAAAAGCGCGGTTTTTGCCGCGCTTTTTTCATTTCACCGAGCATAGATCGATCAATAAATTTCAGGCACGATCATCGACGACGGCACCGGCTGGCGGCTGTATTCGTCGTGATAGACCCGCGCCGGCAACTCGACGCGCGAATGCTCGATCTCGTGATACGGCACCTGGCTCAGCAGATGATGAATGCAGTTCAGGCGCGCGCGTTTCTTGTCGACCGCCTGCACGACCCACCACGGCGCCTCGGGAATATGCGAGCGCTGCAGCATGACTTCTTTCGCCTGCGTATACGCTTCCCAGCGGCGCCGGCTTTCCAGATCCATCGGACTCAGCTTCCACTGCTTCAGCGGATCGTGGATGCGGTTCTGAAAGCGGATTTCCTGTTCTTCGTCCGTGATCGAAAACCAGTATTTGAGAATCTGCACGCCGCTTCGTGCCAGCATCTTTTCGAATTCCGGCACCGAGCGGAAAAACTCTTCGTACTCGTCATCGCTGCAAAAATTCATCACACGCTCGACGCCCGCGCGGTTATACCAACTGCGGTCAAACAGCACCATTTCGCCGCCGGCCGGCAGATGCGACACGTAACGCTGGAAATACCATTGCGTGCGTTCGCGGTTGTTCGGCGCCGGCAATGCCGCCACGCGGCACACGCGCGGATTGAGCCGCTGCGTGATGCGCTTGATCGCGCCGCCCTTGCCCGCCGCGTCGCGTCCTTCGAAAATCACCACCAGCCGGTGCCCGGTCTGCACGATCCAGTCCTGCAGTTTGACGAGTTCGCCCTGCAACCGGAACAGCTCGCGGAAGTACACCTTGCGCGCCTCGCGATGCTCGGGCGTGAAGCCCTCCGCGCCGTCGATGATACGGTCGTCGACCTCCATTTCGAGTTCCTCGTCGTACGCATCGATAAGGTCCTCTTCGAAACGGCGCTGCCGTTCTGCCATGACTTCGGCCTCGGGTCTCGGATCCAGCTCTTTCATTGCGACTCTCCTGGCAACGGAAATGGTTAGGCGCGCGGCGCATGCGCGTCGCGAACGGGTTCGATTATCGAAGCACGAGGTGTCAGCCGTGTTACCAGCGCGGCGGCCGCACCTTGGGGCACGGGCGCTCGCCGGAGGCTTGCGCGCCTTATAGCCCATCCATGATAGCGAGTTTAGCGCGGCCGCCCGGCGCTAACGCAACGGCTTCGCGAAGCTGAGTTCGTGGCCATCGGGATCGGTCATGTGGAAATAGCGCTCGCCCCACGGCGCATCGGACGGTTCGAGCGATGGCTTCAAACCCGCCGCCAGCGCCTTCCGGTAAAGCGCGTCGACGTCCGAGACATAAATGATCACGCGGCCCCACCAGTTGACTGGCGCACGCGTATCGACGATCAGGTTCAGATACGAACCGCCGAATGCAAACGAGGTAAACGCTTCCTGCGAACCACCGAATTTGATCGGAAAACCGAGCGCTTCGTAAAACAGCACCGCGCGGGGCATATTGCGGGTGGCGAGCGTGATGGCGCTGAGGGACTCGATGCGCGGCTCGGTTGGTTCTGTCGAGTCTGTCGGCGCGCTCGAGGCGCTCGCCGAGGCAGAGGCTGCGGCGGAAGTGGTGGACGAGTTCATGGCGGCTGTCTCCCTGGTATGGCGGCGCCTGGCGGGCTTCTATGGCGTCGGCCCGGACATCGCGGGTCTTGGCGCGGACCTTGGCGCCGGCGTTGGTCCGGGCATTGGCCGGCGCTTCAGCCTCTACGACGACCCCCGCTTTGGCGTGGGCTGACACTAGAAAGTGTCTCACAAGCAGCCTCGAGCGCGCCGCCTCGCCCGCACTTGAAAAACCCGCCCGCCGCCCCGCATCTGGATTCCCGTTTATCCGGAGCATCGCCATGGGAAGCCGTCCACGCTTCATCGATGACCTGTCGCGCGCCACATCCGACGCCCCCGGGTCCGATCCACTCACCGCTTTATCCGACGACGCCTTGCTCGACGCCTATTCCCGCACCGTGATCGGCGCGTTGGAACGCGTTCAGCAGGCGGTCGCCTTCATTTCCGTCGAACGCCGGCTGCCCGGCGCGCCGTCCGGGCGCGACAGCCGCGGCGCGCGTGGCGGCACAGGCTCGGGTTTTCTGTTCACGCCTGACGGCTATCTGCTCACCAACAGCCACGTTGTGCACGGCGCCACGCATATCAAGGTGACGCTCGCCGACGGCGCGAAATTCGACGCCGATCAGGTCGGTGACGACCCCGGCAGCGATCTGGCCGTGCTGCGCATCGGCTCGCCGGAGCCACTAGCGCACGTCGAACTCGGCGAATCGTCGAAGCTGCGCGTCGGCCAGATCGCGATCGCGGTCGGCAATCCGCTCGGTCTCGCGCAAACCGTGACGACCGGCGTGGTCTCGGCGCTCGGCCGCTCGCTGCGTTCGAATTCGGGCCGCATGATCTACGACGTGATCCAGACGGATGCCGCGCTCAATCCCGGCAATTCGGGCGGCCCGCTGATCAATTCGGCCGGTCAGGTGATCGGCGTGAACACCGCGATCATTCCCGGCGCGCAGGCGATCTGCTTCGCCACCGCGATCGATACGGCCAAGTGGGTCATCATGCAGATCTTCGCGCACGGCCGCGTGCGGCGTGCGTACATCGGCGTGGCCGGCACCACGAGACCGCTGTCGCGCCGCGTGCAGCGCTATTTCGGCCTGAGCTCGGAGAGCGGCGTGCACGTCATGGAAATCGTCAAAGGCAGCCCGGCCGCGTTCGGCGGTCTGCGCACCGACGACACGATCGTCGCGATCGATGCGCTTGCGGTGCAAGACGTCGATAGCCTGCAACGCACGCTCGATGTGTCGCGTATCGACAAGCCGGTCAACGTGACCGTGTTGCGCGGCGCGCAGCGGCTCGAATTGACCTTGACGCCGGTCGAGCAGACGATCTGATTCGCTCGACTGCCTGTGGAGGAAAGGGCCTCGCATTCAATCAATCTCACGGATAAAAAAGGCCTCGCGCTCAATTTGAGCGCGAGGCCTTTTTTCTGCATGCAGCGCATCCGTAAAGACGCGCCGCTCAGATGCACTTAAACGATTGAAGTCAAACGCTTACTGAATCACCCGCGTCACGCCACGCCCACGCGGATCGGCTGCGGCTTCCGGCGTATCGCCATTGACCTTGATCGCCTGGATGTCGCCGCTGAAATCCTGCCCCTTCAGCGTGTAGCCCTTGGCTTCGATCTGCTTGGCGAGTTCGCCCTCGATCGGCTTGTACGGCTCCCAGAAGATCGTGTTCGGCGGCAACAGTTGGTGATGGAAGCGCATCGCGCCCACGGCTTCCTGCAAGGGCATGTTGAAGTCGTAGACGTTGTTGATCACCTGGAAGATCGACGTGAAGATGCGCGAGCCGCCCGGCGTGCCGATCACGAGCGACACCTTGCCGTCCCTGGTCAGAATCGTCGGGCTCATCGACGACAGCGGGCGCTTCTTCGGTGCAATCGAATTCGCGTCGCTGCCCACCACACCGAACATGTTCGCAACGCCCGGCTTAGCGGAGAAGTCGTCCATCTCGTCGTTCAGCACGATACCCGTGCGATCCGCCACCACGCCCGAGCCGAAATAGCCGTTGATGGTGTACGTGTTCGACACCGCATTACCCCACTTGTCGATCACGGAGAAGTGCGTGGTTTCCGCTTTCTCCGGCATCGAGGTGCCGAGGCCGGCCTGGATGCTCTTCGTATCGGACGGTGCATTCGGATTGACTTCCGCCGCACGCTTGGCGATGTACGCGTCGTCGGTCAATTGCGCGACCGGCACCTTGTAGAAGTCCGGATCGCCGAGATACTGTGCGCGATCGGCGAACACACGCTTCTCGATTTCAGCGATCAGATGCACGTATTGCGCGGAATTGAGCTTGACGTCCTTGAAGTCGGGCGCATTGTCGGCCTTCATCTTCAGCAACTGCACGAGGCCGATACCGCCCGAACTCGGGGGCGGCGCGGTAATCACGCGATAGCCGTTCCAGTCCGCCTGGATCGGCTGACGCCACACCGCCTTGTACTGCTGCAGATCGGCCTTCGTAATCAGACCGTGACCGCGCATGGACGCCGCGATCAGATCAGCCGTCTTGCCCGAGTAGAAGTCTTTCGCGCCCTGATCCGAAATGCGCTGCAGCACGGCGGCGAGATCCGGTTGCTTGAAGTTGACGCCCTGCTTCAGATTGCCGAAGTAGGTATCGAAGTTGGTCTTGCCGGCAAAATCTTTCGCGGCGTCGTCGCGGCGTTGCTGCAATTGCTCGCTGACTTCGAAGCCGTCGCGTGCGTAATGAATGGCCGGTGCGAGCACCTGCTTCCATTTGAGCTTGCCGAAGCGGCGCTGCGCTTGCCACATGCCGTCGACAGTGCCCGGCACGCCCACCGCGCGATAACCGAACAGGCTCATGCCCTTGATGACCTCGCCCTTGTCGTCGAGGTACATGTTCTTTGTCGCGGCCAGCGGGGCGCGTTCGCGATAGTCGAGGAAGTATGGCTTGCCATCGACATACAGCGTCATGAAACCGCCGCCGCCGATATTACCCGCTTCCGGATACGTCACGGCAAGCGTGAAGGCGATCGCGACTGCCGCGTCGACGGCGTTGCCACCTTCCTTGAAGATCTGTTCTGCGGCGTCGGCGCTGTACTTGTCGGCGACCGCAATGGCGGATGCCGTGAGAATTGCCGGCTGCGCTTTCGCGGGCGCTTTGGCAAAGGCTGGAGTGGCTTCGAGAAAGCCGCTTGAAACAGAGACGAGTGCGGCCAGTGCAAGTCCGCTAACGGACGATTTGGCGTTTTGAAACAACTTCATTGGGCATCCTCCAAGACGACGCTTTCATCTGACAAAACGAAAACTGTCTTGGGCTTATAACATGGCGGCCCGCCGTTTGCGAAGCTGTTGCACGCATATGGTGCATGCTGCAGCACACAAAAACCGCCCCATTTAACAACACTAATTACCGCGTGTAGCCATGCTCGAATCGGCATCGAACACAGTCAGTGCGCCGCACCACGAGACCCAGCGCACCGAGAGTTGAACACTCAGGCGCTACCGCGGTTGCCGCGTGCGATTTCGTCGCCGGCGCCTTGCGGCAAGCGCGCGGTCACCGGAATCGACAGGAACGAGAACAGGCCGACCACGAGGAACGCCGGCCAGAAGTCGGAGAACACGATGGTCGAATGACCCTGCACGTTATGCGAGATTTGCAGCACGATGCCCGCGATCGTCACACCGAGCCCCAACGAGATCTGCTGGATCACGCTCGCCACGCTCGTCGCGCGGCCAACGTCGCGGCTTGGAATATCCGCATACGCCAAAGTATTCAACGAGGTGAATTGCAAGGACGGGAAGAAGCCGCCGAACAGCACCACACACCAGATCAACCAATGCGGCGTGCCGGGAAAGAACAGACCGTAGACGGCAATCGCAAGGCCCGCGCAACCGGCATTGAACATCAGCACAGTGCGAAAACCGAACCGTTCGAGAATGCGCGACGCGGCCGCCTTCATGAAGATCGAGCCGAATGCGGACGCGCAGGTAATCGACCCCGACTTGAACGCCGTCATGCCCAGACCTTCCTGCAACGCAAGCGGCAACAGAAACGGCACCGCGCCGAGGCCAATGCGAAACAGCGAACCACCCACCACGCTCGCGTGAAAACTCGGAATGCGCAACAGCCGCAAATCGAGCACCGGCAATTCGACGCGGTTCGCGTACAGCACGTACACCACCAGCAGCAGTACGCCGAACACACACATGCTGACCGATACCGAGTTGGACACCAGTTCGCCGCCTACCAGCGAGAGCCCCAGCATGAACAGCGACGCCCCGCTCGCCGACAACACGAAGCCGGTCCAGTCGAGCCGGCCGGGATGCGCTTCACGCACGTTGGCAATGTGCTTGTTCGCAAGCCAGATACCCAGCAGGCCGATTGGAATGTTGATGAAGAAGATCAGGCGCCAGTGCAGATAGGTCGTGATGAACCCACCCAGCGGCGGCCCAACTACCGGCCCGAGCAACGCGGGCACCGTCAGATAGTTGACCGCGCGAATGAAGTCCGACTTCGGCACCGAGCGGAAAATGATGATGCGCCCCACCGGCACCATCATCGCGCCGCCGATGCCTTGCACGAAGCGCGCAACCACGAAGGTGCCGAGTGACGTGGACGCCGCGCACATCAGCGAGCCGGCCATGAAGATGCCGATGGCGGTGCGAAAGACGGTGCGGGAACCGAAGCGGTCAGCGACCCAGCCGCAAATCGGAATGAAGACGCCGAGGCCGATGACATAAGCCGTCACGGCGAGCTTGAGGGTGATGGGGTCCTGGCCTAGATCGCGCGCCAGAACGGGGAGCGACGTCACGATGACCGTGCCGTCTACGTTTTCCATGAACATCGCACACGCGACGATCAGCGGAACAATGAAAGCGCCTAAAGCGAGAGGCATTGGCATGACGACGGGTTGCAAAGCCGTCGGTGTAAAGCTGCGATTATGGCATCGCATCGACAACAGATGTTGTTAAGCGAAGCCTTTTCGTACTGGCGCGGACGACGCGTTGATATGCGCCGCCCAATAGTTGAGCGCGCAACGAGACAGAACGGCTTTCAAAAAACAGGCGCGAAAAAGAAGGGAAAATAACGACGCGATGGTAAGCCGGCATACAGCCGGCTCACCATGCAATACAGCAGCAATTCAGGAGCAGGACTTAACGCGATGCACTGACCAGCGGTTGCAACTGCGGCAGAATCTCGGTGCTTGCGCGAGCGACGTCGTTCGGGAAGTCGATCTCGATCCACGGCGCGCCGGTCACGTCGGCCGTGTCGAATACCTGGCTGCGCTCCAGCAGCAGGTCGCGTACCGCTTCTTCGTGCGGCATGTTGGCCCGGCCACTATCCACGTAGCCTGCAACGATCTGCGCGAACCGTTGCGCGGTTTCCTGGCGGAAGCGGAAGAAGCCCACCGATTCGCCGATGGTGTCGTACTCGAGATTGACGGCGAGCTGCTTGCGCAATTCGACCGGCACGCCGTCTTTCAGGCACAGCTTGACGGGTTCGTCGCCGGCTTCGAAATCACGGTCGATCAACAGGCGGTTGACCGTCTCGCCCTCCACCAGCGCACTCAGAATGCGCTCGTCGTAGAGCACGTCGGCGTCCATCAGCAGCACGTCGCCGCCGCGCGTGAGCGCCTCGGCCACCGTATGCACCGTCAGCACGCTGCCCAGGTCGTAACGCGGGTTCAGCACGATTTCCACTTTATGCGGCCAGTTGATCCGCTCCAGTTCCGCCTGCACCGATTCAGGCTGAAAACCGAGCGCCAGCACGACGTCGGTCACGCCGGCGGTTTCCAGCATTTGCAGATGCCGCTCGAGCAGGCTCATGCCGTCGAACTGCAACAGGCACTTCGGGAACTGTGCCTGCGGCGGTTGCTGGAGACGCAGGCCGAGGCCCGCTGCGAGGATGATGGCACGCATGCGCAGTCCTTTAAAAATTCGGAGATTAATCGACAACCGGCACGCGCGTTGTGGCGCGCCGCCGTTGCCAGCTTCGTTCGCTGAAGTGCAAAACCAGTAGTCCAGGCAAACCGAGCAGGATTTCACGTGCGCGCTTGGCGAGCGACAACGCCAGCGCCGCGTCCGGCGGCAAACCCACGAGCGGCGCGAGCAGCAGATAACCCCCTTCCTGCACGCCGAGCGAACCTGGGATCATGAACGCCGCGCCACGAATCGCCTGCCCGAGACTTTCGAGCAGGAGCGCGTCGACCCAGTCGACCGGATGGCCGAGAAAGCGCAGCGCGAGCCACACCTCGACCGTGCCGACGATCCAGCCCACCAGACTCAGTGCGAAGCTTGCCGCGACGCGGCCGCGCTCGCGGTAGATCGCCTGCACGGCGGCGTCGACGGCTTCGGCGCGCGTCATCAGCGACGACCAGTCGCGCTTGCCGAACAGCTTCGACACCACGCCCAGCAAACGGCCGAACAGGCCGTGCCGCTGCGCATAGTAGAAGCCCGCAATCATCGTACCCAGCACGCCGGTGGCAATCAGCGTGGCGGTTCGCAGATCGTGAAGCGCACCGTGCGCGGCATAGGCGCCGAACAGCAGCAGCCCGAGCAACGCGAAGACGATTTGCGCGACCGCCTGCGCCGTGGTGCTGACGGTGACGGCGGCGGCCGCGTCACGCATGCGCATGCCGCGCTGGGACAGTTGCCGCACCATCACCACCGGGCCGCCGATCTGGCCGGCCGGCAACAGGCTATTCACCGATTCGCCGATCCAGCGTGCGAACAATGTGTCGCGCACCGTCGCGTCGTGATGCACGCAGTCGCGCTGACGCTGGAACAGCACCGAGATTGCGCCGGCGTCGAGCACCAGCGGCACGAGGTGAAACGCCGCGACAAGCACGAGCCCCCAGCCGGCCGCGGCCAGCGCCGAGGCCACGGAGCCGAAACCCTGCCACGCGAGCAGGCCGACAAAGAGCGCCGTCCCGATCGACAGCAGAATCAGGGCGGCGCGTGTCATGCGGGGTCCTTGCGGCGTTTCGTCATCTGACGGAAAACCTGGCGGAAACCGAAGTACGCAATCGCGTCCTTCATGTTCGAGATAAAACGGCGCCACGGCCGCATGTTCGGGTCGGTGACGTATTCGAAGGTGAGCGACACGCGCATTTCTTTTGCACCGGCCGGCGTGATGCGATGACGCAGCTTGTCGCCGTCGAAGAACACCAGGCCGCCCGGCGGAATCTGCACCGAGCCGGGTTGATCCGCCACGTCCGGATTGCGCGTATGCAATTCGTAATCGAGCCGGCACGACGATTCGTCGATCACGCCGAGCAGCAGCGTATAACGGCGGCCGTCATAGTACGAAGTATCGTAGTGCCAGCCGATGTGGTCGCCGGCCCGCGTGTAGTAGTACAGCGCATAGGCGTGCGGATCGTCCGCGGGCGACACTTGCAGCTTGTCGCCGCTGAGTTGTTCGAGCCAGCCGATCAGTTCCTTCGAGCGATACAGTTCGGCGATGAACGGCGCGAGACGGTCGATCGTATGACGGCTGACGCTGCCGCCCTGCTTGTGGCCCGGCAGATAGTTGCGGTTCACTTCGTCGAGGAGGCCGCGCGCGCTCTGCACGAGCTGGGCGGTGACTTCGGGCGCGAGGAAATCTTCCAGATACAGGAACGCGCCCTGATCGGCGAAATCCTTTGAGAGACGCCGTGTGTCGAACGTGAGCGTGCGGCTCGCTACGGCGCGATCGGCATTCGGCGCAGACACGGTCGACGAGGCCAACGAGGAGGCCGGCGAACGTTCAACTGAGATTGGTGCGATCACGTCGTCTTCGGCGTGCATACTCATTCACTGGCCCACATTTGACTGGTTTCAGACGCCTTGGCAGGGGCGGCCGCCGAGCGCTCGGCGCGGCGCGCGACGCGCCAGTAATCGACCACCACCCAGACGGCAAACAGCGGCGCGCCGATTGACGCGACCACAACGAACGGCATGACGACGCTCGTCAGCGTGACGATGGGAAGCAGGTACAGCACGTCTTCGGTTTCGAAACCGCCGACCGACGCCTGCTTTGTACCTGCCTTGCCCGCCATCTCCTCGATGCGCATACGCAGGAAGAAAATCAGCGCAACCGCAACGCCCGCCACGGCACCCAGCCAGCCGGGTGAAACTTTCAATGAGCCGACATGCGTCGAACCGACACCCATGCCGACGAACAACATGACGGTCACGAGTGCGTCGCAAGCCAGGTCGTAAAAATGACCGATCCGGCTCGACTTTCCGCCGATGCGCGCGAGTTCGCCATCTGTGTGGTCGACAAAGTTCGACAGCACGATCAGAGAGGCGCCCGCATTGACCCACGCAAATCCGCCGTGAGCGAGACAGAGCGCGCCGGCGAGCCCGATCAGCAGGCGCAGCGTGGTCAGATGGTTCGGCGTGACCCAGGTGTTGACGAGCGGCGTGACTAGTCGGCGGGCGAGCCTCGCATCCCATGTTCTGGGGGCCGGAACGTTAATTGGAATTGGTGGTCGCGAATTCATAACCCGGAAATATATACGGGATCGTAAAAGCTTGCTTCCTTCCTTAACGTTTTCTTAAGGGCTCATTGTTGCCGATGCGTGCCAGGCGCCGCGCAAGATATGCCGAATCACGTTAAAGTGCGAATCCAGTTGCGCCTGTCACACCAGATCACGTCGATGCGCAATGTCTTTTCGGGGTGCGGCGCATCGCCGCCACTCGTTGCGAACTCACTACATCGAACGCGGGTCGCCATTCACGTATATGAAACGCTTCTTTTCATCCGTACTCCTTGCGCTCGCCGCCGCCGCGCTGCCGCTCAGCAGTCATGCTGCCGCTCTCGACGCACCGCTCACCTGCAATGAGAGCGGTCATCAGTTCATTGCCGATCTCGCCCAGCAGCAGTTGATCGATCCGAAGCCAATGCGGGTCGAAAGCAACTCCATCAATGCGTTTTCGCCGGTGCAGGGCGCCGACCTGACCGCATTCGGCTTTCACGTTTTCGCGGTGGTCGGCTACGAAAAAGACGATCCGATGTTCCGCGTCGGCGACGGTGAACCCGTGGCCCGCTCCGCCTATGGTGTCGTGGTGTTCGGCGGCGAATCCAAGGTCCAGGCCGCGCTCGCCGAGACCGGCAGCACAGCGATCGTGCATCGGGTGGCGCCGCTCGTAACGGCGATTTTCTGCAAGCGGAGTTGAGGCGGCGGGTCGCGCCGCCCCACTCGCCCCCTACAACTTGATCCCCGCCGGGTCCGCTGTCAGATACCCCACTGTCGCGCCGAAGCGGTCCTTATAGTTCGCCCGCACGAGCGGATCGAGTGTCGATTGGATCTTGTCGTGCAACGGACTTTCCCAATCGCCGACATGCTGGAAGTTGCTCATCACGTACGTCCAGCCGTTGATTTCGTCGACTGCATGCAGGCCTGTCGACTCCGCGCCCGCGGGGCACGACAACACACGTGCGAGCGTCTTCGTATCGACGTTGTAAGCCCACAGAAAATTGTTGACGTGCATGCCGCTGTCTTCGCCGATAAAGAGCGTGCGCAGTTTCTCCGAGAACTTGAGGTTGTCCGGATTCGCGATGCGCTCCGGGTTCGCCGTGTTGCCAAGCACGTCGGCGGACGACAGATCCTCGCCGACCAGCGCCGCAGGCGCGGCCATGTCCACCGGCACCCAGTCGCTGTTGATCGTGCCGCCGCTGCGGTCGCGCTGGCCGCCCTTCATGTTCAGCGCGTAAACCGCACCGGCGTTGATCGCCTTGTCGACGGCGACATCGGTCGATGCGGCGTGACCACGCACCATCGATTTCTCGATGCGTGACATCGCCGAATACAGCACCTTGTCCTTGATATTGACCGTTGTGCCTTCGAGCTTCGTGAAACCCATGCTGCCGCCCGCCAACGCTGCGTAGCGATGCGTTTCGAGGAAGGTCGCCGCCTTGGTCATGCCCGGCTTGATGCGCACCCAGTTGAAGGTGCCGTTGTAGTTGATCTTCGTGTAGGTCGAATCGACCGGGTTCTTGATCGCGACGTCCATGATGTCGCTCGCGCTCAACTGGTTGGCGAGCGCCTCGATTTCGTCGCTGGTCGCGTGGCCCAGATTGATCCAGGAAAGCGTTGCCGCCCCCGCTCCGCTCGACGACACCTGCGTCCACTTTGCAACGTACAGCGTGCCCGCCGACAGATCGGCCTCGCGATCGGCAATGAACATGAAGAGGCCGCCGTTGGTCGCGTCGTCGCCCATCAATACGGTGCGCTTATCCGGCATCACCTGAATCAGTTCGTGCGAGATGCGGCCGAGGCAGTAGTGTTTCCTGATCGTGCCGGTGCCGTCGGGATTGACGGTCACTTCCGGCAGATGGCCATAGTGATAGGGATTGGCGGTGGTTTCGTCACCGTAAAGGCTGCGGCTGAAGCCCTTGAACTGACTGTTGGTTGCGATCGTCGCGGCGTCCGGCTCGTACTCTTCGCTCGACAGATGCGTGTTCCACGGCGACAGGCTCGCGCCGCAGGTAATCCACAAGCCATGCGCCTTCGATGTATCGACGCTGTGATAGCCCACAAGCGTGAGCTTGCCGGTGGTCGGGTCCTGATCGAGCGTGAGCACGGCGATCGGCGACGGCAACTGGCCATACATCGACTTCAGACTCTGATCGCGGGTCGCGTATTCGAACTGCACGACGGCGAATACCGCGTAGCCCTTGAGGCCCTTCACCGTGGGCTTGTCGAGACGAATCAGCGAACTGCCGTCCGGGCAGTCCGAATAGAACTGACGCTCTTTGCCCGTTACCGATTTATCGATGATCGGCTGATTGTTGATATCGAAGTAGCCGCCGGCCAGGATCGTCCCGCCCTTGATGTTCGGCACCATGTCGCCAGTCACGAAAAACGGCTGGTACGCGAGCTTGAACGTGCGGCTGCTGCCGTCGCTCAGTTGCACCGAGAGTATCGAGCCGACCGTCGTCTTCGCCATCGCGGCGGGGTCCGCCAGCGTCGGCGCGGCCATGCCGCTGAATGCCGCCGAGACAAAGTTGGCCACCGGCTTCACCGGTGTCGCCAACTCGTCGCCTCCGCCGCCGCACGCGGTCAGCATCGACGCCGTTGCAAGGCCGCCTAACGGCAGCATCGGCGCACCGGCGAGGAGTTTCAGGGCCTTGCGGCGGTAAAGGTCGAACGGCTCTGCCATGTTGTCGTGATCCAGGGTTTGGGTAGCGTGGGTGAATGCACAGCCGGCACGCACTCAGACCCAAAACCGCATGGTTCACGCTCGCGCCGCTATGACGCGAGGATTCTATGAAGTGAATGTGAAAGTATATTGACAGGTTTTAGTAATGTTAAATTCAGCTTTTAGTTAGCCGAAGCCCGTCACCGCCGCTCTATCCCGGACGGCGGAATTCGTTTTCGACCCACGCGGCAGCGCTCGCCTTGCTCAGCTTGAAGTTCGGCGCGACCTGCACTTGCGCGAGCTGTTCGCCGAACGTATCGAGCGCGGTCAGCAGCGCGTACGGCTCGTCTTCGTCGGGAACGATGTCGAGCGTGATGTCGAGTTCGTCATTGCCGTCCGCGCTGGCCACGCGCACTTCTTTGTGCAACTGGGCGCGCAGTTGCTGCTCATGGCGGCGCAACACTTCAGACGCGGTTTTCACCAGCGTGTTGAACGCCGACGTGTCGAGCGGCTTCGGATCTTTCTTGTTGCGACCCATCGTCCACGGGCCGACGAGTGCCGGTTCCGCTTCGCCGTCCTTGATCATGGCGACGGCCCAGCCTTCGTCGTCTTCGTTCTTGATGACGCGCGCGGTCCAGCCGTCGTCGCGCCACAGACGCGCTTCGTGCTGGGTTTCGGGCAGCGCGTCTTCCAGATGATCGAGCGGGGTTTCGTGGATTTCGGACGCGCCTTCCGTCGGGGAGTCAGCAGCGGTGTCGGACGATGGAAGGGGGGAATTGGTCATTACAGGTTTACTCACGTTCGCGGGGCGGAAACACAACTCAAGCCTGCGATTCTACCCGCCCCACACCCGCGGAACGTGACCCTCTGACGAACGGACAAGCCGGGGCACGCTCTTCGCCAATCGAAATAGTGCATTTCGTTATTCGTGGGAACTTATAAACCGATTATAAAACGTTCGAAAAAAACGCGGCCCGAAAGCCGCGTATAAAGAGATGAAAAAGACACCCCAGGTCAGGGGGTGAAACGAATTGTAGAACTGTAATTCGCCGGGATAGAGCACACGAATTGGAAGAGTCCATTGCAGAAATCAGAATGATTCGAAATTCAGGCAACGACGCGCTTAAATCCTTACTGAATATGACACAGCGGGAGCGTCGCGATCGAGCAACACCGACAATTTGACGAACAATTACAGCGTCATCGTGCACAAATATTTTTTTCTTTATTTACCATCACTTACACAATTCTCAATCCGGTATTCCGAATTATAAAATGCATTGTTGCGCCATATGCGGTTAAAGATATAAATAGCAGGCATACACTTCGCAGCGGATCGTCAGGCAGCCGGCGCAATCGGCTGTTAGCACTGGAATGCGATTCTCTACGCACTGTCCCGGAGTTATCTAAACATGAAAAAAACCCTCATCGCAGCAGGCCTCATGGGCGCGTTCGCCATCACCGCTCACGCACAAAGCAGCGTTACGTTGTACGGCACGCTGGACGCCGGTCTCGTCTACTCGAACAACCAGGGCGGCCACAGCAACTGGCAACAAGGCAGCGGTTCGGTGTCGAACACCTATTTCGGCCTGCGCGGCAACGAAGACCTTGGCGGCGGTCTGCATGCCATCTTCACGTTGGAAAACGGCTTCAACCTGAACAACGGCCAGTTTTCGGAAAGCAGCACGATGTTCAATCGTCAGGCTTTCGTCGGTCTGCAGAGCGATCAATACGGCACGCTGACGCTCGGCCGCCAGTACGATTCCGTGGTCGATTACCTCGCGCCGCTGTCCGAAGCGGGCGCGGGCTTCGGCAACAATCTCGCCGCTCACCCGTTCGATAACGACAATCTGGACAACTCGTTCTCGATCAAGAACGCCGTGAAGTACACGAGCGCGAACTACGCCGGCCTGAAATTCGGCGGCCTGTACGGCTTCAGCAATTCGGCCGGCCAGTTCTCGAACAACCGCGCATGGAGCGTCGGCGCTTCGTACGACAACGGTCCGCTGAGCGTAGCCGCCGCTTACCTGCAACTAAACAACTCGGGTAGCTCGAACCTGAGCGGCGCAGTCTCGCAAGGCAACGGCACCGCCGCCGTCGCAGCTAACCTGCAACGCACGTTCGGTGCGGGCATCAACTACACGTACGGCCCGGCGACGGCTGGCTTCGTGTACACGCATACGCAACTGGACGGCATCACGGGCGTGGACGTCGGCGGCACGACGCTGCCGGGTGTGGCAGGCACGAACCTGCATCTGGACAACTACGAGTTGAACGGCAAGTACGCACTGACGCCGGCACTGAGCCTCGCCGCTTCGTACACGTTCACCGACGGCAAGATGTCGGGTTCGAATGGCTCGGGCGATCCGAAGTGGCACACGGTATCGCTGCAAGGCGACTACTCGCTGAGCAAGCGTACCGACGTGTACGTGGAAGGCGTGTATCAGCACGCATCGGGCGAACTCGGCAACTTCGGTGCGAACGTGGCGACGATCAACACGCTGGCGCCGTCGTCGACCGGCAACCAGGTTGCTGCGGCTGTCGGCCTGCGTCACCGCTTCTAAGTTTTTCTGACGATACATGCAGAGCGGCGTATGGGTCCGCCCTGCAGCCGAATCCGCGCGTGGCACGATCACGCGCGGGTTTTTTTCAAGGCGCTTACGTTCTTACGTTTCGACGTAGCGGTAGTGACGGCGCAAGCATGCCGTAGGTATACTGAGGTCGGCTGCCTTCCTTGCCGTAACGTCGTTGCGGTTGAACGGCTGCTTCGTCGCGAAGCATGACGTTGCGTTCAATCGCGTTGCGCTTCGCCCGCGCCCCAAGTTCCCGTACACGATCGGGGACGCCGACGATCGGACCATGAAAAGACTTCTCCTGCTTGCTCCCGCTGCTGCCCTCTCTGCTTTTCTCGCTGCCTGCGGTTCCAGCGGCCCCGCCCGCGACGCGTCCCAGCCGATGATGTACGTGTCTTCGCAGCGCGCCCCTGCTTATATCGCCGATTGCCTCGAAAGCAAGCTGTCACGCGTGCGAATGTCGCGCGTCGGCGACGCGACCGAGATCGCCGTCGGCTCCGATTCGAACAACTCGTATTTCGTCACGCTCACGCCTTACAACGCCGGCTCGGTCATCAAGGTGATGCATCCCGCGAATGCGCCGGACGATCCGCCTGAAGCGGAAATGCGTGTCGATATTGCGCGTTGTGCGACCTGAGGTTTGGGTCACGCGGCTGCGTTGTTGAGGACGACACTGAAGGCCACGCCGATATCCGGTTTTTTTATCTCCTGTGTTGGCTATTTTTTTATCTGCTCATCTGCGAACATAGCCGCCCCTTGGCTTTTATCCGGCGCACCGCGTCGTGAGGTTCGATGGCATCCAACAAAGCACATCACGCGACTGGGTTTGCGGCCGGCGTAATCGCGGCGGCTGTTGTCGCGCGCGTCGGCGGCGGTGGTTCGTTTCATATCGGCGTGTTGTTGAGTTTCATCGCCGGAGTGGCGGGGAGTACGGCGCCGGACTGGCTGGAGGTGGCGTGGTGGTCACGCGCGCGAAGGCTGTGGATTACGCATCGTACGCTGACGCATTGGGGGGTGGGGTGGGTCGCGTTGCTCGTGGGCTCTTATCATTGGCTTGGGCATTCGGTTTATGCTGCGGCGGTGTTTGGGTTTGCTTGTGGGGGGGTGATGCATCTTTTGGCCGATTGGCCGAATCCTTTGGGGGTGCCGTGGATCGCTGGGCGGCATTCTTTGAATCTTTGGAATAGTGGGCATTGTGATTTGATTGTTGTTGGAGCGGCTTGGGTCGCCGCGTGGTTTGTTGGGGAGCATGTTTGGTTGCATGGGGTTTCGGTTTTTAGGTTTTTTAGAGTTGGGTAGGGGGTGGCTTTTTTTGCCTGCGCGGCGCTTTGGTCAGTGTTCTTGGGGCGTTGGCCTTTCCTTGTTTTGTTAGTGGTCTATTAGCGTTGCCCCTGTGCGGGGCGGCACCTACTTTTCTTTGCATGCCGCAAAGAAAAGTAGGCAAAAGAAAGCGGCTCAAGCCACTCCTGCTAAGCGGGGACCGTAGTTCGCACAGGGTAGTGGTGCATCTGGAATCTGGGTTCGCGCACCTGCATACGCCAGTGACAAGGGCGTCATTCTTCCGGCGGCGCTACGCGCGCCGAAGCGTTGCTCTTAACCCCGTCGTTGTGCTTTATCGCCGCTTCGCGGCTGCGTAGTTCGCAGGGGTCATGCCCATCAATCGCACGAATGCTCGGGTCATGTGGCTCTGATCCGCAAAGCCCGCTGAGGCTGCGGCGTCTGCCAAGGTCGCGCCACGCGCGATCAGTTGTCTCGCAAGCATTACCCTGCGCTGCATCCTGTATGCGTGCGGTGGTAACCCCATCTCGTGCGCGAAACCCCGTAGCAACTGGAAGCGACTCATGCCGGCGTCAGCAGCAAGTTCAGTTAGCGTGAGCGGTGACGAAGGGTCGTCGTCAATACGCGCCCTCGCTCGTGCAATCGGATTTGAGGTCTGTGACAACCGTGGACGTGCGTGCGCCGTCGCGTGAGTTCGAAGTAGATACCCAAGCAACTCGAGCATCGTCTCCTCTCGGATCAGGTCGTCCGGCACGGATTGCGCCTCCACCGATACTGTGAACAGGCGCTCGAATAGCACCTTCAGTAACGGGTCGTGTACCACCGGTTGGGTCAGTTCGATCTCGTGTGTGGCGATTCCACTTAATTCGATTGCGGCGTCGCTTAGAATCGATGGCTCGAAATACAGCATGTGCCATGCGCGTCCGCGCTCGTCGAGCGGGCTGCCGTCGTGTACCTCCCCCGGGTTCACCATGATCGCGTCGTTCGCTCGTGCTTCTACTACGCCGCGGCCGCTTGATGATCGATGTCCTCCGGTGACGATCACGCCCACGCCGAAGCGGTCGTGTGAGTGGCGCGGAAACGAATGCGTCGTTTCGGCCACCGTCGCTTCGACGCCGGCGATCGCGCAACGAGGCATGTGAACGCGGCCACGTGACATGGTGCGCCTCAGAAGTTAACTAGCGTTTCGCGCGGCACAACACGCGGCGGTCTGCACGCTGAATCGCGCAGCGAGCCGTATGCAGATCGCCAGAGCACCCCGCGCGCCAGTCCACGCGGCAAAGTGCGAGATGACGCGTGAGCCAACCCGCTCATCGACCGCCCCCCTCTTCCGTGCCCGTGCGCTCACCCTCGCGGATCTTGCCTTGCGATACGCTGCTGCCCGGCGGCACGCTATGCGTCAGCCACACATTGCCGCCGATCACCGAGCCGCGCCCGATCGTCACGCGCCCGAGAATCGTCGCGCCTGCATAAATCACGACGTCGTCTTCAACGATCGGATGGCGCGCGTTGCCCTTGACCAGCGTGCCGTCAACATCCGCAGCGAAGCTCTTCGCGCCGAGCGTCACGGCCTGGTAGACACGCACGCGCTCGCCGATGATCGCGGTCTCGCCGATCACGACGCCCGTGCCGTGGTCGATAAAGAAACTCGGGCCGATGGTCGCGCCCGGGTGAATGTCGATGCCGGTCGCCGAGTGCGCGATCTCGTTGATGAAGCGCGCGAGCAAGGGCACGCCGAGGCGGTGCAGCGCGTGCGCAAGACGATGGTGCGTCATTGCCCACACGCCCGGATAACACAGCAGAATTTCAGTGATGTGCTGCGCGGCCGGGTCGCCGGTGAAAGCGGCCTGAATATCGCTGACCAGCAACGCGCGAATACCGGGCAACTGCGTGCCGAACTCGCGCGCGACATTGAACGCGCGCTCCTTCAGATCCGCATCGGGCGTTTCGCCAAACTCGGGCAGAAAGCGCAAGGCGCGGCGAATCTGTTCGGCAAGCAATCGCAACGTGCTTTCGAGCGTGTGGCCGACGTAGTAGTCGACGGTTTCGTCAGTTAGATCGGGGGCGCCGTAGTGCGTGGGAAACAACGCCGCGCGCAAGCCGGTGACAATGGCGATCACCGCATCGCGCGACGGCAACTCGCGAATGCCGAGCGGATGCCGCGTGCGATGCAATTCTTCACGCGACGCGCGCAAGTCCGCGACGATCTGTTCGAGACCCCAGTTGTGGGCAGGCACATTAGGCATAGAAGGACAGCGCCGCGCGGTAAGCACGGTTCAGAGTGATTGTCCCAAGAGATTACCGCGTTTTGCGGCGGCTCGCGCAACGTCGCGCGGCTGCCCGGTATGCCGGTAAGCGCATGGCGGATGCGCTTCAGATAGTCACGCTGCTCGCATCAATCCAGCGCACGGCCCAGTCGCGTGCGTGCGCGATGGCGGTGGCTTCGTCAGGAAAACGCAAGTCGGTGGGGAAAAAACGGTTGGCGACCAGTTCGCCGTCGCTGGAGCGGGAGATGACCACATACGGTTGCCAAGTGCCATCGCACGCGCGCGCCGGCGCGCAATTCAGCAAGTAGCCGCGATGTGTGAATGCAGCATCGAAATGCATGTGTCACCCGCCCTGACGGCCCCGTAAGATGTTTTGAGTAGCGCGCGTCTGTTCGTTGTCGGCCATGTAAAAAAAGCCGGACGCATGTCATCGATTTAACCGCGCTTCGCTCGTCGGAGTAAGATCATACTCTGTAGAAAATAGGCGTCCATTAAAAAAAACGAAAAGAATCGCTGACGCAATCGCCACGTGAAATGCCCGCATATGTCGCTGCGTATGTCACTGCATATGTCACTGCATATGTCACTGCACATAAACTGCGAGGCAACCGCGGTACAACTCACACGCACAAAGAGGTTGTGCGAGGCGGAACGGGTTTTGCTGCACTTCAACCATGTCCTCTTCAATGGAGAATGCATGATGAACAGCGATATCAACAAGCCGGCAGACGCCGGCAAACTACCGCGCACCACCGGCCCGAGAACGACGGAACTGCATAACGACCGCACGCACGACAGCACGGTCGACACCGACGGCAAGAATCTCGAGGCCGCCCGCATCGCCGGCCACAGCCCGATCTCGCCGGACGAGATCACGACGAGCAACGCGAGCCTGATCAACAGCGTGCCCGAGGCACAGGACGGCATGGCCGGCTTCGACAGCCGGGTTGGCGGCAATCATCTGCTGCTGGCGCTCGAACCGGGCTACACGGTCATCGATAAAGGCATGGTCGAGCCGCAAGGCGTCGATTCAGAAGATGAACTGTTCGACGACCCGCGCCCAATCCGCAGCCGTCGCGAACGTGGCCGCATCCATTTCGCCCTCAATCACCTGCGCCCTACCCGCGTGATTGAATTACATCGGGCGAAATAAGTATTCGCGCGGCGCATATTTGTTTGAATTGCGCCGCGCGCACCGATTAATCAGTCCATTCCAAAGTGCGCACCGTTTGAATGACGGTGCGCGTTTCGTTACGGATTAGAAACTCAGGGTTGCAGGACCTGCAAGCCGAACGGGCTTTTTCCGCCCGTCGAACGCCGACACAATCGACTGCATGTCCAATACCAAACGGAGCAGCAGATGAAAAAAATTGTCGTAATAGGCGCAACCGGCACGGTCGGCCAGGCAGTGAGCGCGGCATTGAAAGCACGCCATGAAGTCATCGAAGTGGGCGCGACGCGCGGCCAGTATCGCGTGGACAGCACCGACCCGGCCAGCATCGAGCGGCTCTTTAGCGAGATTGGTAAAGTCGACGGCATCGTCACCGCCACCGGTAAGCTGCATTTCGGCCCGCTGCCGGAGATGAGCGTCGAGCAGTTCTGGGTCGGCCTGCGCGACAAGCTGATGGGTCAGATCAATGTGGTGCTGGGCGCCCAGCGATACGTGAACGACGGCGGTTCGTTCACGCTGACGAGCGGCATTGTCGGCGACGAACCGATTCGCGAAGGCGCGAACGCAACCACGGTCAATCTGGCCCTGGAAGGTTTCGTGCGCGGCGCCGCGATCGAATTGCCGCGCGGCATCCGCATCAACGTGGTGAGCCCGACCGTACTCACCGAAGCGATGGGTGCTTATGCGCCCTACTTCCGCGGCTTCGAGCCGGTCACCGCCGAACGTGCCGCGCAGGCCTATCTGCGCAGCGTGGAAGGCGCGCAAACGGGCCGTGTGTATCGCGTGGGGTATTGAGCCTCCAGAACGCTCAGTGAATCTCCGGCTCGCCGCTTGCATCCGTCTGCGCGCCGCCGCGCTGCAGGAAATCGAAGTCGCAGCCTTTATTCGCCTGCAGCACGTGCACCTGATGCAAGGCGCCGTAGCCGCGCGTAAACCGCGGCTCGGGTCTGACCCAGGCGGCCTTGCGGCGCGCCAGTTCTTCCTCCGCTACGAGCATGTTGAGCTTGCGCCGCGGCACGTCCAGTTCGATCAGATCGCCGCTCTGCACCAGTGCAAGCGGGCCGCCGATAAACGACTCCGGCGCGACGTGCAATACGCACGCGCCGTAGCTCGTCCCGCTCATCCGCGCATCCGAGATACGCACCATATCGCGCACGCCCTTTTGCAGCAGTTTCCGCGGGATCGGTAATTGCCCCCACTCGGGCATGCCTGGCGCCCCCACCGGCCCCGCGTGCTGCAGCACGATCACACAGGTCTCGTCGATGTCGAGCGCTTCGTCGTCGATGCGCGCGGCCATGTCGTTGTAGTCCTTGAACACCACGGCGCGGCCGGTGTGCACGAGCAAGCGCGGCTCGGCGGCACCGGGTTTGATCACGGCGCCGTCGGGCGCGAGATTGCCGCGTAGCACCGCTAAGCCGTTATTGGGCAGGAGCGGCGCGCTGCGGCGGCGGATCACCTCGTCGTTGAAAATCGTCGCGCCTTCGAGGTTTTCGCCGAGCGTGCGGCCATTCACCGTTTTCTGCGAACGGTCGATCAGGTCGCCCAGTTCAGCAAGCATGGCCGGCAATCCGCCCGCGTAGAAAAAGTCCTCCATCAGATACGCGCCGGTCGGACGAACGTTCGCCAGCACCGGCGTGCGGCGCGAGATGTCGTCATAGCGATCAAGCGTCAGTTCGATCCCGGCGCGGCGTGCGAGCGCGATCATATGCACGATCGCGTTGGTCGAACCCGAGAGCGCGAGGCAGGTGGTTACGGCGTTATCGATTGAACCCGCGGTGATCAGATCGGAAGGTTTCAGGTCCTCCCACACCATCTCGACGATACGCATGCCGGTTTTCGCCGCCGTCTGCGCGTGCCGCGAATCCACTGCGGGAATGGAGGCAAATCCGGGCAACGTGAAGCCGAGCGCTTCGGCAGCGCTCGTCATGGTCGACGCGGTGCCCATTGTCATGCAGTGACCCGGCGAGCGGGCGATACCGCCTTCGATACCTTGCCAGTCCGCTTCGGTAATTGTGCCCGCGCGCAACTCGGCCCAATACTTCCAACTGTCCGATCCGGAGCCCAGCGTGACACCGTTCCAGTTGCCGCGCAGCATCGGACCGGCCGGCAGAAAGATCGCCGGCAGATCCATCGAGATCGCGCCCATCAGCAAGGCGGGCGTGGTCTTGTCGCAACCACCCATCAGCACGACGCCATCGGCGGGATACGAGCGCAGCGTCTCCTCGGCTTCCATCGCGAGGAAGTTGCGATAGAGCATCGTGGTGGGCTTCTGGAACGGCTCGGCGAGCGTCTGCACGGGCAGCTCGACCGGAAAGCCGCCTGCCTGCCAGATGCCGCGTTTCACTTCCTCGACACGTTGCTTGAAATGCGTGTGGCAGGTATTGATCTCGCTCCATGTGTTGAGGATCGCGATGACCGGCTTGCCAGCGTATTCCTCGCGGCTATAGCCCATTTGCGCGGTACGCGAGCGGTGGCCGAACGAGCGCAGATCGTTTAAGCCGTACCAGCGGTGGCTGCGCAGTTCTTCGGGTTTCTTTCGCTTCGTCAACGTCTTTGCTCCTTCACGCGCGACACGATCTGCGTCGGGCTGACGAATTGCAGCGCGATCAGCACCCAGATCAACGTGATCGCCATGTAGATCATCGCCATCGCGTCGATCGATTGCGGTGCGCGCACGCCGGTTGAAAATACAGCGTAGTACAAGGCGACCACGAGCGTTTGCGTCGCGGGGCCCGCTGTAAAGAATGTCAGCTCGAACATGCCGATCGTGCGCACCAGCACGAGCAGCCCGGCGGCCAACATGCCGGGCACCAGCAGGGGCAGCAGCACGTAGCGGAAATAGCGAAACGTGTTCGCCCCGAAAATGCGCGCCGCCGCTTCGAGATTGGGATCGATCTGCTCGATGAACGGCGTCATCACCAGAATCACGAACGGCAGCGCCGGCACGAGATTCGCAAGAATCACGCCGCTCAAGGTGCCCGCAAGGCCGACTTTGTACATCACGGTTGCCATCGGAATGCCGTAGGTCACGGGCGGCACCATCAGGGGCAACAGGAAAATCAGCATCGCCATGCGCTTGCCGCGAAACTGCACGCGGGCGAGCGCATACGCCGCGGGCACGCCGAGTACAACCGACAACACCACCACGGCGCCGACCACTTCGACGGTGACCCACAACACGCTCGCGAGCTGAAAATCGCTCCACGCCTGCGCGTACCAATGCAGCGTGAAGCCTTGCGGCAACAAGGTGCCGAACCAGCGGGTCGCCAGCGAATTCACCGCGACGGTCGCAATCAGCAACACCACGTTGACGAGAAAGGACACCATCGCGCCCCACACCAGCACCTGCCAGATGCGGCCCGGCACGCTGGCGCGCTGCTTCACGCGCTTGCTGGGTTGCTGGGCGCCGTCGTTGTTTTCCTTCGACGCGGACCACGAAGGATGCGCGGCGCGGTGATCGCTAGCCATCAGCCTTTGCCTCCCGTCACCGGACCGCTGTAGAAGAAGCGGCGCGCGCCGAGCATCGCGGCGACCACCAGCAGTTGCACGAAACCCATCACCATTGCGATCGCCGACGCAAGCGAATAATCGTAGCTTTCGAACGCGGCTTCGGCTGCGGCGATCGACATCACACGCGTCGGGCCGGCGGGCGCACCCAGCAGCACCGCCGATGGAAAGACCGAGAACGCCTGCACGAACGACAAACAGGCGGCCATCGTTAATCCAGGGACCAGCAGCGGCAAATAGATCCGGCGGAACTGCTGCCACGGGCTCGCGCCGAGCGTGGCGGCAGCGCTCGCGAGCGTCGGATCGATGCCGGTCACGTAGGACAGCGTCAGCAGAAACGCAAACGGAAAACCCGACACGATCAGCGAAATCAGCACGCCCCAGAAGTTATGCGTCAGACGCACTTCATTGGTGTAGAGATGCAATCCTTGCAATGCCTGGGGAAACCAGCCATTCGGGCCGAAATACGTGAGCATGCCGTCGGCGATCAGCACGGTGCCGAGCGTGACAGGAATCACCAGCAGCGTCGTGACGAGTTTCTGATAGGGCGAATTGCGGCGCAGCGCAAACGCCACCGGAACCGACACGCCTACATTGATCAGCGTCGCGGGCACGGCGAGCTTGAGCGTGACGAGAATGGTCGGCCACATCGACGTGTCGGTGAAGAACGTCAGGTAGTTGGCCCACAGGCCGCCGCCGTTCATCGGCCGGAACGACAGCACCAAACCATATGCAAACGGATAGATGAACAACGCTACGATGAAAATCAAAGCTGGCGCGACCAGCCACGCCTTGGCGTCGCGCGGTGCGAGCGGCGGCGACAGCGTGGGCGTGTTCAAGCAGCCTCTCCGTCATAGACGAGCGTACGTGAGGGCGGCACGCGCAGACTGATGCGTTCGCCCTCTTCGAATTCGCCCACGATGCGCGCCCACAAATCGCCGAACGCGGTCTTCACCCGCAGCAGTGAATCGTGCCCGCCGTATTCCACTGTGTTCACCAACGCGTCAAAGGCGTTTTCCGCGCCAGACGCCGCGAGCTCCATATCCTCGGGGCGCAGCGCGACGCTCACGCGCTTGCTGTTGAAACCGGCCATCGGCGTGCCGATCAGACGCACACCATTCGCGCTCACCGCAACCCCATCGCCTTGCGTGCCTTCGAGCGTGAATTCGGCTACGTTTCGATAGCCCATGAAACGCGCCACGTGCAAGTTTTGCGGCCGCGTGTAGACCTCTTTCGGCGTGCCGATCTGCTGCACCACACCCTCTTTCATCACGACGATGCGATCGGCCATGGAAAGCGCTTCGTCCTGATCGTGCGTCACGTAGAGCGTCGCGCGTTCGAGCTTACTGTGGATGCGGCGAATCTCAGCACGCATTTCGATGCGCAGCTTCGTATCGAGATTCGACAGCGGTTCGTCCATCAGAATCAGTGGCGGTTCGATCACGATCGCACGCGCAATCGCCACCCGCTGCTGCTGACCGCCCGACAGTTGTCCGGGCAGCTTACGCTCATGACCGACCAGTTGTACGAGCTGCAATGCTTCGCGCACCCGGCGCACTGCCTCGCTCCTACCGACGCCACGCATCTTCAATCCGAAGCCGACGTTATCCAGCACGCTCATATGCGGGAAGAGCGCGTAGTTCTGGAACACCATGCCGAAGCCGCGCTTTTCCGGCGGCAGCACGTCGATGCGTTTATCGTCGAGCCAGATGCCGCCGCCGCTCAAGGGCTGCAAGCCGGCGATGCAATTGAGCGCCGTCGATTTTCCGCAACCCGAAGGTCCGAGCAACGCAATGAACTCGCCACGCTGGATATTCAGATCGAGCCCTTGCAGCGCCGCGACTGCCTGGCCTTCCGCATTCGTGAAACTGCGGCTCACCGAATCGAGCCGCAACTGCTCAAAGTGATGCTTCATGGCGGTTTCCTGATGCGCGTGACGCTCGAATCGCGAAGGCTCAATCGAACAGAGGCGCGTGATGCTTCGTGCCGGCTTCCTGCGTGCATGGCACGCGAACCTCTGCGGACCGAATGAACGCGCGCACGGACTCACTCAGTGGCTACTTGGTCTTCTGCGCGCCTACGTCGCTGTCCCACTTCTTGAAAGCCGCGACCATTGCAGCCGCATTCAGCGGCAAGACATGCGGACGCTCGGCCAGCAGCTTCGCGTACTCGGGCCGACCATATTTCGTCAGCACATCCTGGCTGTGCGCGGGCGCCTGCTCGATGCTTACGCCCTTGATCGCCGGCCCGGGATAGAAATAACCGTCGTCATAGGTCATGGCCTGCTGCGCCGGTTCGAGCATGAAGTTCATCAGCTTGTAGATTACGTCGAGCTTTTCCTTCGGCACACCCTTCGGAATCACCATGAAGTGCGCGTCGTTCACCCACGTCATGTTGTCGAATGCCTGCACGCGGAATTCCGCCGGCACGATGCCGAGCGCGCGCGGGTTGATGTCCCAGCCGGTCACCGTCACGGTCATGTCGCGCGTACCCTCGCCGAGTTCTTTCATCACCGCCGATGTGCCGCCGGGATAGTAAGGAATGCAATCGTTCAATTGCTTGAGGAAAGCCCACGTCTTGTCCCAGCCGTGAATCGGATCTTGCGGATCCTTGTCGCCGAGCACGTAAGGCAGGCCCATCAGGAACGTGCGGCCCGGACCGGAGTTCGCCGGCCGCGCGTAGATCAGCTTGTCCGGATGCGCCTTGCACCATTGCAGAAGTTGCTCAGGCGTTCTGGGCGGATCAGTCACTTTGGCCGGGTTGTATTCAAGCAATGGACCGGCCGGCATATAGGCGACCTCGAGACCGAAGCCTTGTGCCAGGTCCTGCATCTTGCGCGGACCGGGCGCATATTTGTCGAGCACGCCGGGGAATGCCGCCGCATTGTCCGGCAACAGCTTCATCCAGAGATTCTGTTCGATGCCGGCGGCCAGTGCGTCGGTGCCCGTCAAGACGAGATCGATGTCGGAGCGGCCAGCGGCCTGCATCGCCTTGATCTTGCCGGGCAACTGCGGCGCGGGCGCGTTGGTGAACGTGAGATTGGCGACGAGATTCGGATACTTCGCCTTGAAGGCTTCGAAACCCTTCTGCGTGAGTTGAAGGTCGCCGGCTACGTCGACGATATTTAGCGTTACCGGATCGGCCGCATGCGCGGTGGTTCCCAATGCGGCGCTTGCCACGAGACTTACGGACACCAGCCTGAGCGCCAACCTGCCTGAAACAGTCATTGCGTCTCCTCGCTTCTTGGTATGGAAGTCCGCCGGCCAGATGCGCTGCTGGCGGTGTCTCTCTACCAATGGAACATAGCGAAGCGGAACTGCCGATGTCAAGCAAATACTCGCCACCGGGTTTTGCCCAGAAAATTGGCTTTTTTTGCGGGGAATCCTTGTAGTTCAACGGTTTGCGCGCGTTATCCAAGGGCAAACCCGGAGTCGGCAAGCAAGTCGGGCAGCTAGTTGTCAAGCAACCTGCACTTGCACTGCGCACTCAGGCTGCCCGCACGCCTTGCGCGCTCACCCGCCCTGGACGCCCTGCGTATTCACATACACCGAATACAAGCCGTGGCTCGCCGCCATGAACAACCGGTTGCGATGGCGTCCGCCGAAGCACACATTCGCGCAGCGCTCCGGTAACGCGATATGGCCGATCGGCTCGCCTTGCGGCGTGAAGACGCGCACGCCGTCGAGTTCGTCGGTGCCCATGCCCCAGCCGCACCAGAGATTGCCGTGTGTGTCGACGCGAAAGCCGTCCGGCGTGCCCGGCCCGGCGTCGATCAGTACGCGGTTGTTCGACAGTACTGCCCGCTCGCCGCTGGCGTCGACATCAAACGCGCGAATCTTGCGCGGCACGCCACGCGATTCGACGATGTACAGCACAGACTCGTCCGGCGAAAACGCGAGGCCATTCGGACCCAGCACGTCGTCGGCGACCATGGTCACCTCGCCCGATTGGCCGTCGATGCGGTAAACACACGCGGGCAGTTCCGACTCCTGCCGCTCGCCCTCATAAAAGCTGTCGATGCCGAAGGTCGGATCGCTAAACCAGATCGAACCGTCCGACTTCACGATCACGTCATTCGGCGAGTTGAAACGCTTGCCGAGGTAACGGTCGGCGAGCACGGTAATCGAACCGTCGTACTCGGTCCGCGTGACGCGCCGCGTCAGGTGCTCGCAGGTCACGAGGCGGCCCTGGCGGTCGCGCGTGTGGCCGTTCGCATTGTTCGACGACTGGCGAAACGTGGTCACCGCGCCGCTAGTTTCATCCCAGCGCAGGATACGGTCATTGGGGATGTCGCTCCACAGCAGATAACGGCCGTCGCCGAACCAGACCGGCCCTTCCGACCAGCGCGCGCCCTGATACAGACACTCGGCGGAAGCAGACGCCAGGATCAGCGACGTGAAGCGCGGATCGAGAACGCGAATGGAGGGATCGGGATAGCGTCGGCTGGTGTCGATCATGCGTAGGCTTTGAACGATGGAAGTTGAGGGGAAAAGCGAGTCGACGCGCGTTGTGTCCTGCACGCCGGCGCGCCGCGCACGCACCTGTAATCGGGGCCGCTGCGAGGTCAATGCGACGCCGGCTTCTGCGCGAACTGACGCTCCAACGCGAGCAGGACCTGCGCCGCATGATCGATCTTCGCATGATGTTCGGGCGGCGTCGAACTGAGTAGCGGCAGGATCGGCCCCATGTCGGCAATCTTCGAGAACGTGACCGCATCGTGCAGCACGCGGATCAGCGAGATTTCGTCACGCAGGGTTTCGAGTGGCAGGAACGCGTCATAGAGACGCTGCGCTGTGCCGGTATCACCGGTTCTGACGGCTTGCAGCAGGGCCATGACCATGCGCGGCGCAATGCATCCCGAACCCGTTGTCCATGCGGCCAGACCGAACTCGCGCAGATGGACGAGCGCAGGCCGCTCGCCCATGCCCGACACCACCTTGGCCACAGGCACGGCTTGCACAAGTCGGCGCAGATACGGATCTTCCGCAGGATTGTCGCGGACGATCGCGTATTTGACGGCCAGCAGCGTGCCGCGCTCGATCAATCGCGCGAGCGTGTCGAGCTCCACGTAGTTTTCGCTCTTGATGTACAGGGTGAGCGGCATGCCCACCGCGTCGGCGACGCGCGTGAGCCCCGCCTCCACGCCTTCGGACGTCGTAAAACCGCTCAGCGGCAACACCATCGCCGTACGGTAGCGGGTTTGCGCAAGGATACGGGCCTGATCGACCATTTTCCCGTAGTCGGGACCGATTGACGGGATTACGCGCGTGCCTGCACCCGCTGCGTCGGCCAGTAGATCCAGCAAGTCCCGATACTCGCTGACGGCCACGTGATAGAGGTTCGCATTGCCGCCGTACAGCAAGGTGCGCACGCCGCCAGCCTCGATGTGGCGGATCAGCGCGCGATTTTCGGCGGCGTCCAGCGTGTAGTCGGCGCGGCGTGCAAGCGGTGGCACAGCTATCACCGACGCGACGAACTCACTGTCGAGAATCGGGGATTCGTTCATGACGCCTCAAACGCACGGGGACTGGGCGTTCAAGTTAGCACCGGGTTCGCAATGTTGTCAAACAACCTGAGTAAGATGTCATCGCGCCATCTTGAGTCGAAGTCGATGCGAAGAAGCCAAAGCCGGCAAAGTCCGGTACGTCGCTTTCGTATGACAATAGACGGCGACAGGCGGGTGTTAGAGAATGGCAAAGGGCCAGGTGGAAATCGTCAATTGGGTAATTAGCGTGGTTTTGTCCGGAATTTCGACACGCACGGTCATTCAAAGTGGTTTGACAATAATGTTGCAAATCAAATGCATCAAAAAGGCCACTACGAGAAAATTACCCACTTTATCGACCCGTGAATGTTAATCAGGTCGAAGAAATCCGATATAAGGAGTAATTCGTTCGCCTGGTTGCAGAACTAGCGCCGGTGGCGTTTCTTTAGAAATCACCCTTGGCTTGCGAAATAATTTTTAGTGATAGATTGTGAAGATAAAAACAGCCGGACGGATCGCCGTACCGCAATTAACCGCAACGGGACGTTTGCGAGTCTGAGAGAACCAAATTGTCGCTACATTTTATCGAGGAAATGGCGCCGCTACTGAACGCCGCAGATGAAGCGGAATGGTTCGGCGCGATCGCGGGCCTGGCCGACACATGGGGCTTCGACAGGCTTTTGATTGCCATGCTGCCGCGCCCGACCATTCGCCTTGAAGACGCCTATGTGCGGAGCACCTACGCACCGGCCTGGCGGCGCACCTACGACGAGCAGGGGCTCGTCCATATCGACCCGACTGTCTCGCATTGCGCGACACGCGCCGCGCCGCTGATCTGGTCGCCGGACATTTTTACGACCGCACCGCAGCAGTCGATGTATGAGGAAGCCCGCGCGCACGGCCTGCGCTCAGGTGTGACGTTGCCGATTCATGGGCCGAACCAGGAAGCCGGCATGATGTGCTTCGTCAATGACAGCAATCCGACCGACGCGTTCTGGCGTCACATCAACGTCGCGTTGCCGAATCTGGTGTTATTGCGCGATCTGGTGATCGATACCAGTCAGCGCCATTTGAATACGCACACTCAGACTTTATTGCCCAAGCTGACGCCGCGCGAACGCGAATGTCTGAAATGGACCGCGCGCGGCAAATCCACCTGGGAAATCTCCCATATCCTGAGCTGCTCGGAAGCCGTTGTGAACTTCCACATGAAGAACATCAGGACGAAATTCGGTGTGAATTCGCGGCGCGCGGCGGCCGTGATCGCCACGCAGTTGGGGCTTATTGACCCGGGTTGAGCAAGGCGACGGCGTCGCGGCTGTACAGCACCCGCTCAGCCCGTCCCAGATCGGCGTCGGAAACGGTTTTGGTGAAGTAGAGGCCCAGCAGGATCGACACCGGCGCCGGAATTTCGGCACCCGATTCGAACCGGCTGCCACGCGACTGCGTCACGCCAAAGCGTGCCCAGAAGCGGCGCTGGCTCTCCTTCTTCTTCTTGCGGTAGGCAATGATCAGAACACGATCCACCGCCGATGACGGCTCTGCCGGGCGGGTTTGGACCGAAGGTTGCGCTTGCCAGTGGTTTTCGAGAAGTTCCATTTTTGTGTCCCGTCGGTTGAGGGCTGAGGCTTATCTCGAATTCTGCGTTATCCGATAAGCATGCACACCTATCCAGGTAGGTAGGTGGCGGAAAGATTCAAAATGCATAAGTTTTCTTGCGTATTGGGTACCCCAACACGTTCAGGAGAACGTCATGCAAACAGCAATCCGGATTGGAATGCGGCAGGAATTCGACAACGCGGACATCAACGAGATGTACCGCCTGCGGGCCCGGGTGTTTCACGGGCGGCTCGGGTGGGATATCCCGACCATCGCGGGCATGGAAATCGACGGCTACGACGCGCTCGGGCCGCACTACATGCTGATTCAGGGCGACGATCGGCACGTACGGGGCTGCTGGCGCCTGATGCCGACGGAAGGGCCGAACATGCTGAAGGACACCTTCCCGCAATTGCTCCACGGCGCGGATGCACCGGTCGGGCGGCATATCTGGGAACTGAGCCGGTTTGCGATCGAAACCAGCGGCGAGGAACAGTCGTTCGGCTTTGCCGACCTGACGATGCAGGCGATTCACGAACTCGTGACGTTCGCCGACCGGATGGGCATCACCCGCTATGTCACGGTGACCACCACGCCGATCGAACGGCTCCTGCGCAAGACCGGGATCGACATCAGCCGGCTCGGGTCACCCCTGCAGATCGGCGTGGAACGGGCCGTGGCGCTGGATATCGCGGTCAGTCCGAAGACCCGCACCGCCCTGTTCGGGCCGATGGCTGCCGCCGCCTGACGGCAGGGCACCACTGGGGCCGCGGTTGCGGTGACCCGTTTGCGGGCAGTCCGGATGCAATGGGCTAGTTGCAGTGGACTGGTCACGGCGGGCTGGTCGCGGTTGCCCGGCTAAAGCAGACCGGCAGCCTGGTTACCTGGTTACCTGGTATTTGCGCCCCGCGGCGGAGACACGCGGGATATCAGGAACCGAACATCCGCTCGAGCGCATTCTCGAGATGCGCGCGCATCGCCTTCCCCGCTGCAGGGCCGTCCTTACGGCGGATCGCCTCGAGCACGGCCATATGTTCGGCCTGCACGAGCCGCTGCCGCTCCACCGTTTTCACGAGCGAAAGATTGCGCGACAGATTCATGCTGAACAGAATCTGTTCTTCGATGAACGACATGACCGTGATGAAAAACGGGTTCTTCGAGGCGCGCGCCACCGCCAGGTGGAACATGAAATCGTCCTGCGCGCCGATGCCCCGGGTTTCGATGATGCGTTCCAGTTGGTCCCACGCATGCTGGATCGCGGCGATGTCGTCCGCATCGGCCTTGAGCGCGGCCTGTTCGGCCGCGCCCGCTTCGGTCACGATGCGAAATTCATAACAGCGGCGGATGTCGGACAGCGTTTCGAGCGGCGCGAACCGCCGCACATCCGGGTCCGGCCGCCGCGCGACCGTGGTGCCCGAACCGTGCCGCGTCATGATGATCCCGTCCGCGCGTAAGCGCGCCAAAGCCTCGCGTACAGTGGGCCGCGACGTCGCAAAGCGTTCGGCTAGCGCATGCTCGGTAGGCAGCCGCTCGCCTTCCTTGTACTCGCCTTCAAGAATGCGATTGAGGATGTCGCCGTAGATCTTGTCGGGCAAGCCCGTCGTTTTGCGCTCGTTCATCAGCGGTGCTGAAGCAGCTTGTCTGAGTAGGTCCTGATTGTAAGGCAAACCTGACCCTATCTTGATTTAACATAGGCACCCCGGCTTGACAGGAATGCCGCAAACGCCTGCTGCACGGTGTTTGCCGGGTGACGCGCCGCTATCGCAAAATTTGACAAGTGTTTGATTTACATCCTGACAGGATGCACCTTTTTCAGCGATCATTTACGCTGGTATCGGAGATAAATCGTCAATGAGCCCGGCCGTGCGCAATGGCCGCGGCATCCCAATCCTTCAGACGCGGAGTCGATATGTACACACGCATCCTCGTAGCGGTCGACGGCAGCCACACCTCGCGCCGCGCATTCGAAGCAGCGCTCGCGCTGGCGAAATCCACCGGCGCTGTCATGCAGCCGCTCTACGTCGTCGAAAACACCCCGATGTATTTCGAAGCGCCCGGTTATGACCCGTCCATTCTGCGCAACCGCCTCGTCGAAGAGGGCAAGGAACTCTGCGCGGAATTCGCCCAGGCCATGGCAGCGAAAGGCGTCAAGGGGGAGCTCATCGTGGGCGAAGCCTCCTCGCTCGACGACGTTTCGGTGGTCGTGCTAAAAGCCGCCGCCGACTTCAACGCCGATCTGCTGGTGATGGGCACGCATGGCCGGCGCGGTTTTCAGCGCCTGATTCTCGGCAGCGTCGCAGAGCGCTGTGTGCGTCAGGCGACCTTGCCGGTACTGCTGATCCCCTCCGCGGCCGGCAAAGTCAGTGAAGACGCCTGAACGTGTGGTGACACACATTGCAAAGCGTGTGCTTGCCGTATCAGGCGGCACGCGCAGCGCTATATCTCCAGAATCAGAGCAGAGCATGCTCGCCACGATACATAGCAGTCCATAACCACAAGCAGCAATGCGAGCGTGACATCGCTCAAGATGCCTAACCGCGCGAACGCGTCATTTTGTCGCTAAACGGGGGGCATGGGCGGTGGGACAATCAGTTGTTACTCTGACAAATGGTTGCAGAACATGCCTACTCCTACCGCTGTGACTCGCTCCGCCGGCGCTGCCGATTCCATTCCGATCCCGTCGCCGGCGCGTGGCGGCCGTCGTGCCGCGCCGGTGAGGGCAACTGCGCGCACCGCCGCTCGTTGTTCGAGTTGTTCGATGCGGGCGCTCTGCATGCCGCAAGGCTTGTCGGCCAAAGAACTAACGAAACTCGAAGCGCTCATTTGCAGCGCGCGCTCCGTGCAGCGCGGCGAAGCGCTGTACCGCAGCGGCGACCGCTTCGACAATATTTACGCCGTGCGTTCCGGCTCCATGAAAACCGTCATGGCCCACCGTGACGGCCGCGAACAGGTCACAGGGTTGCGCCTTGCCGGCGAAGCGCTCGGCCTCGACGGTATCAGCGAAGACGTACATGCATGCAGCGCCGTCGCGCTTGAAGACAGCACCGTGTGTATCGTTCCCTACCCCGCCCTCAAATCCCTGTGCCGTGAAATCAGTTCGATGCAGGACCGCCTGCACAAACTGCTGGGCGAACAGATCGTCCGCGAAGCCGGGCAGATGATGGTGCTCGGCTCCCTTTCGGCGGACGAACGCGTGGCGGCATTTCTGCTCGACGTGTCGGAGCGCAACGCGCAACGCGGCTATTCATCGGCGGAATTCAATTTGCGCATGACGCGCGAGGACATGGGCAGCTACCTCGGCATGACGCTCGAAACCGTGAGCCGCACCCTGTCAAGATTTCAAAAGCGCGGCCTGATCGACACACAAGGCAAACACATCCGGATCGTCGATCTGGAGGGCCTGCAGAAGGTGTAAGCCGTACGCGCAGGACCTGGCCCGCGCCGCCACGTCCCCGGCTATCCGTTTTTTAGCGCGCATTCGTCTTGGCATGGCTCCTGCGAGCGGGTACAGTCTTTAGTCCGTCCCCCGCAAGGAGACCTGGCGAAATGAATCGCGACCCCGCCCCGCATCACCCGCTCGTCCAGCGTCTAATCGACGCGCGTCAGATTACCGACGCATTGTTTTCTATCGTCAAACCCGAATTTCTGTACGAACGGCCGATCCGTGAGCGCCACCGGATCGTGTTTTACGTCGGCCATCTGGAAGCTTTCGATCGTAATCTTTTCGATCAGCGCCTCTGCGATCTGCCGGCATTCGATCCTCACCTCGACCAACTCTTCGCTTTCGGCATCGATCCTGTCGACGGCGGCTTTCCGACCGATCAACCCAGCGACTGGCCCTCGCTCGACGCCGTGCGTGCCTACGGGTTGCGCGCCCGCGAGCAGATCGACCGCGAACTCGACGCGCTGAGCGACTCCGCACGCGTCGGTCGCAAGGGCGCCCATGCTGACGCGTCCGAGCAGTTGCTGAACGTCGCGATCGAGCATCGGCTGATGCATGCCGAAACGCTCGCGTACATGCTGCATCAGTTGCCGCTTGCGCAGAAGGTCACCGGGTTGCGGGAACCGGTGCTCACGCGTCCTGAGCCGCGGCCGGCGTTGTCGTCGATGGTCAGCGTGCCGGCTGGCGCAACGGTGCTCGGCATGTCGCGCGAAAGTGGCCATTTCGGCTGGGACAACGAGTTCGGCGAAAAGCGCGTCGACGTGCCGGCGTTCGAGATCGACCGTCATATGGTGACGAACGGCGCGTTTCGGGCGTTTATCGAAGCGGGCGGCTATCGCGAACCGAAGTGGTGGACGGAAAAGGATTGGGCCTGGAAAGAAGCCGAACATATCGAGCATCCCGCCTGCTGGTCGCAGCAAACCGGGAGCGATCAGAACAGCGCATGGATGCTGCGCACGATGTTCGACGAAGTGCCGTTACCGCTCGACTGGCCCGCGTACGTGAGCCACGCCGAAGCCAGCGCCTACGCGCGCTGGGCCGGCAAGACGCTCCCCAGCGAAGCGCAATGGCAACGCGCCACACATGGCGCACCGCACGCCGCATCGGGAAATTTCGATTTTCGTAGCTGGGACCCGCAGCCGGTCGACGCATATCCGGACAACGTCAGCGCGTTCGGCGTGGAAGGTCAATTCGGCAATGGCTGGGAGTGGACCTCAACGGTGTTCGACGCACTGCCGGGTTTTGAAGCGTTTCCGTTTTATCCGGGCTACTCCGCCAACTTTTTCGACGGGCAGCACTACGTGATCAAAGGCGGTTCGGCACGCACCGCGCAATGCATGTTGCGGCCGGCTTTCCGGAACTGGTTTCAACCGCATTACCAATATGTGTACGCGGGCTTTCGGTGTGTGAAGGCGTTGACGAATAAAGCATAAGCTGATACCCAAAATCACCTGTCACCTTAATCCAAAAAAGATCATCTATCGGTTAACTTCACAACCAGAATCAGCTATCGCTTTAAATTTGGCCGCGAACGTTACGCGGTCAAACCGTCGGCCGCCGTCGTACCCAATTGAAAAGACGCTGCTCGGGATTCCCCTGACGGGGACCATAACCCAGAGCCCTTAAGCGCTTCCCTGGTACGCCGCAAGGGCTCGCTTTCTTCAGACGGTTGCTGAGCGCCCAGGCAGCAATGCTTGGGCGGAACGCTATCTTCTGGGCATCGGCTGTGAGCAAACCGCCCAGTTCGGCGAACGCTTCCGACAAAAAAATCCGGCCGAAGCCGCGTTAAGCGTGGGCATCGGCTGTCTACGGATACGGCAAACGGCAAACGGCAAGCATGCTTTCTGCTTTCGCGGGACGGAATTCGGCCGAATTTCAGGCTATTTCGGACATATTCCTTGATAAGGTCAACTCTGTTTTTCATTAATTGAAAGGATAGTTAATTGTCAGGTGTCGCATATCGGACACGATCTGTATTTCAACTTTTTACATTATTGTTTTACGCGATTAGTCTCTCTGCATGAGGATTGACGTCCAACGCAGGAGATGAGATGAAACGCACCACCTTTTCGATAATTTCGCTGGCCGCGCTCACGTCCGCCGGCGCCGCGCATGCGCAAAGCAGCGTGACCTTGTACGGCACGATCGACACGTCGCTGACCTACGTGCACAACGCACAGGGCGACAAGAATCTCTGGGCTCTCGGTAACAGTAGTGCAGGCAATCTGTCGGGTACACGTTGGGGCCTCAAGGGAACGGAAGATCTTGGCGCCGGCCTGAAGGCCATCTTCCAGCTCGAAAACGGTTTCGATCCGAGCACCGGCAAACTGGGGCAAGGCAGCCGGCTATTCGGGCGGCAGGCCTACGTCGGTTTGACGAGCGATTCGCTGGGTTCCGTGACGCTCGGCCGCCAGTACGATCCGCTGATCGATCTCGTACAGGGCATCACCGAGGACAACTATTTCGGCAGCGCATTCGCAACCGCGGGCGACGTCGACAATTACGACAACAGCTTCCGCGTGAACAACGCGGTCAAGTACACGTCGCCGGTCTGGTCGGGTCTGCAGTTTGAAGCGATGTACTCGTTCGGCGGCATTGCGGGCAGCACCGGCTCGGAGCAATCGTATTCGGCGGCCGCCGCCTATAACAATGGCCCGATCGCCCTCGCCGCCGGTTACTTCTATGCAGCGAACAGTCCAGCGTCGGCGGGCCCACGCAGTCCGACAGCGGGTTGGAACAGCACGTCGGACGGTACGTTCGATGGCCCGATCAACAGTGGATACCAGACCGCACACTCGCTCGGGATTGCCCGCGTCGCAGGCCAATATACGCTTGGGCAGTTCACGCTCGGGGCCGCCTACAGCAACTCGCAGTACCGCCGCGACAGCGCTTCGGTGTTCGCTTCGAACGAGAAGTACAACACGGGTCAGGGATTCGTGAACTATCAAGCCACCAAGGCCCTTCTGGTCGGCCTGGGCTACAGCTATACAAAATCGAGTGGCGATACCTCCGCGACGTATCACCAGGTCTCGCTCGGCGCTGACTATTCCCTTTCGAAGCGCACCGATGTGTATGTGACCGCCGCCTATCAGCATGCGAGCGGCGAAACCGGCAATGGCACAGGCGGCACAACGGCGGCGCAAGCCTCGATCGGCTCGTACGGATACGCAGGCACCAGCAGGCAGGAAATGGTCAACCTCGGCCTGCGTCACAAGTTCTAGAAGACCTGTTGCATGTGCCGGGCATGCAACGAAACGGGCCAGTTCTGGGAATGGGGGCGCGCAGCGGTGCTGCGCGCTCAGAGGACGATGCTCGGCGACCGGATGGGGCGCCAGCGGCTCGTCCCACCTGACTGTTTAATGGGTGCCGAAGTAAATCGGCTTCGTGCCATCATGGGCTGCGGGGCGGGCGGCTGCGGGGGCACCGGATGCCGACGAACCGCTGACCACTCCACCCAGTCCACTGGTGTCAGCTACGGGGACCTGTGCGGTCGCATTTTTCGCATTTTGTGCCGCCACGCGAGCCTCTGCGGCCTGGATGTCGGCCGGATAGTCGGTATCGTCGGCATTAGCCGGGTTGTAGCCTGCCTTTTCGAGCTGGACAAGCTCGGCGCGCACTTGCGCACGCGTCACAGGCGCGTTCGATTGCTGGGCGAACGATACGACCGGCGCGGCCAAAGCCGAAGCGAGAACGACGGCGGGAATGAGTGCTTTCATCATGGCGGCTCCAATTCACAGTTTACTTAGTATTCCAAAATACAGTACGGCAAGTTTCCACTTTTGGAACGTCCCGTCGCACGAGTTGCATGGATCTCCTTGATCCTTGTCAACCGTCCGGCGTGTACTGGTTAAACCACGACAAAGTCCGTTTTATTCCCGATTAGCAACTCGAGGCCGCTGAAATCGGGGGTCACTCGTTTTCAGTGCAATAAACGACGGTGCGCAAAGCCCTTAAGGACGCGGAGGCCGGTAGCGACGCACGCCCTCTCGCTGGGAACCAGCACTCGCTATCACCGCGACGATCGGCGGCTACGACCCGTGCGCGGTCGCCGATTGCGGCTCGAACCAATTTGTACTTCAATCCGCTGTCATGCGAAGACGACGGAGTAGTTCCGCCCCAGCTGGCGTTACCCGAAATCTGCCATCGTCGAAAGCCGTAGGTACAATTTCGACGAGCCTCGCTTCTTGAAGAGCGATTGCATCTGGATCACCAGGTGCGACCTGGTTGGGCGCATCGAGCAGTAGAAACAGAATGGCGATCTCATGGTGACTCAGCAGCGATTTCATCATCGACCTCAGGCATACACGAGTACTGGACAGGGAGCGCATCGGCGCGACGAACAACTTGGGTTTCGAATGACTTACATGTTGCGGCGAATCCGACGTGGCGCCCGTCAGAACGCTGTTCATCGACTTTACGGAGCCCGTCTAACTACGTTTATGAAGTTCGGTTTGGCATTAGCGGGCCGCGATCGATACTAATGTGTTCAGGCACTTCGCTTTGCGGAATCATGTCACCGGTATTAAATGGCGGTGGACGTGTGTTTGGCTTGAATACGGAGTCGCCTTTGCGTATCGCTGTGCGGGTGGACCTGCTCTCGAGCATCGCGGTGCTCTCCTGTCTCCAACCACGCGCCGGATCGGCGCATTTCGTTCATGCACCGCGAATTTGCAGGCGGACCGTCTGCTCGATCGCTGGCATGCTCTCCCAGCCTATACCGAAGTCGCTCGAAATTTATTCCAGCTTCGAACTGAAGAAAATGAATGCGAATATCGCCGCTCTGGCGATGGTCCTACGGTTAGATCTACCGCGAGTTGAAGTACCCAGTGATTCTTACCGCCATCACAGTGCCACCAGAAAAACATCGAGGGACGCATGACGAACGACGACCGAACCTGCGGCACTGCGGCGGCAGGACCGCAAACCGAAGCGTTTGAAGGACACGGTCCACGCCTACGCACCGCCCTCACCTGCACGGCACGGGCCGACGCGGGCATGCTCGCCACCGAACGTCGGCGTACCGAGCTTGCTGATGATCGGCACCGCAGCTCCGCTACGCTGCAAGCCGACGACCCGTCAATGCCGGCCGTGCAATCGCAGGCGGAAATACACACCAGCAGCCGTCATCGTGCCGAAAGAAGAAAATCGCATGCGAACCGCTTGGGGCCAAGGCCTCGACGCGCACATAGCGTCTCCTCTCGCAACCAGTACGGCCGAATTGAATTACGCGGAGCCGCGTCGTCGGTGTCGGCGTAAGCCATTTTTCTACCAGGAACCGCAGGGACTTCTCGGCGATGTTCATGTTCGCCTCCTTCCATTTCTGCCGCAGCTCACGACGATCAGCTATCGGTAGCGGAACCCTGCGACCTGCGGATCGTGCTGCGTACACTAAGCTAACCACGCCAGCGTCCGCTTTATTCCCGAGCATCGAACGTGGCGGCATGCCGCGATTTCGAGCGCGCCTGTGCAACTTGCCCGAGTTTTTGCGAGTTTTCTTGATCAGAGCCAAACCGGTCCGGATGCGGCTTCCCGTTGGACGGACAGTCGAATGGCGGGAATAAAGGTGCGTCGTTTCAAGTGCAACAGTGAGATCAAGGGGAACCGAAGTGCGATCAATTGAGCCAATGCGACCAGTTCGTTGATTGGTGTGGCTTTCGGCCACCGAGGGGGTTGCATCTTTAGTTCGATTGACAGCGGTGTTCGGCAGCCTCGACTAAACCGCGGTGCGCTGTCTGGCGCGAGGAGAGGCCCGCGGCAGACAGCGTGTTTCGCCGGATCGACTAGAACATCGTGTTGTCGTTGGCCGACTGCTCGGGCACGGGTTGAATCACATCCCAGTGCTCGGCGACCTTGCCATGCTCGACGCGGAAGATATCCACGATGGCGTTGCCGCGGTCTTGCGGGTTGCTGGTCGAGTGAACATGCAGAAAGACGAGATCGCCGTCGGTCGCACTGCGCACGATGGCCGAACGGGCATCGGGGGCATGCTTGAAGTATTCGGTAAAGAAGCTGATGAACGGCGCGGACCCGGTTGGCACATGCGGATTGTGCTGAATGTAATTCGGTGCGAGCACGGTGCTAGCAGTCCTGAGATCGTGCCTGTTGAACACCGCATCGTAGAAGTTCACGACTAGCGCGCGGTTGCGCTCTTCCTGGGCAATATCGCGAGCGGCCGGATGAACCGGCGCGACGCTATCTTCGGCGCGGGCCACATGGCTTGCGATCAGCACAAAGAAAGCAGCAGTGGCTGCCGCGCGCTGGAGCAAGGAGGTTCTGTTTGGCATGACGGTCCCATTCTTTTCGTTGAAAGCCGGCGGCTGCAAGGACTTTAGCATCCGCAGGTGGCGGCGACGAGACGGATCTTGCCGGCGCATCGGCGCTCCCGCGCCGAATCGCTTGCTGCATTGCAACCGCGTCGCCATACCATCTGCGCCGGCCGCAACCATTAAGGATAGGGAATGTGTGACAACCTCTCCTCTCCAGCCGTCTCGATGCGCACATTCTTAACTACCTTGCTACATCGTGTCGATTCGGAATCCGTTCGATACGTAGAGGGCGCGTTCCTGCACTGACGGTGTCCATCGTTCACGCCGTCAGGCCGCCCCACGCTGCTGCGCCGCAAATATCCCCTTTTTCAGACCAGTTCCTCTTTTACTGTCGCCTCGTCAGCTTTCCGCATTGGCGGCTTGTAGCCAATCGACACCCGGCTACGGTCTCCCGACACCGCGAAGCCCGCAGACATTCTGCGACTTCGCAAGCCTGGCGAGCTCAGGTAGTGGGAATAAATCTCCAATCGGGCAGGTACTCCCTACTGAAGGCGCCCGTTTCTTCCCAGGCGATCCGGCCGCTCAGCTTGCTGATTCGCTTGCGAGAATCTCATGTCGTCACAGAACCCATCCGATCCTTCACGTCGCAGGGCCTTGAGGTGCATGGCCTATGGCGGACTCGGAACACTGTTCACGCTTTCCGGCGGCGTGCTCACGCCCATCGACCTGGCCATAGCGCAGGAAAAGAACGGACAGTCCGTGGACATAGGCAAACCGTTGTTCCTGCAGATCAGCGACACACACATCGGGTTCAACAATGAAGCCAACCCTGATGTGTCGGGAGCACTCAAGCAGACCATCGATCTCGTCAAGAGCATGCCCACGAAACCTGCTCTGGCCATTCATACAGGCGATATCACCCGCCTCTCGAAAGCTCAGGAGTTCGACCTCGCATCCCAACTCCTGTTCGAATTAACGGTCCCGGAACTTCATACCGTCCCGGGCGATCACGACGCAACGGATGATTCCAGCGCGGAATATTTCTGCCGGTTTGGCAAGGTCTCGGATAACAGAGGCTATTACAGCTTCGACCGTGACGGTGTTCATTTCATCAATCGTCAACGTCATGCATCTCTCCATGGCAGAGGCAACATCACCTTCCATACGGCTCGCTCCACTGCCTTTCCTCAACCTACCGCCGGGAATGGCCCAGGCCCGGTACCGCTGACGGTTGCGCGCGACCAGTCGCCAAGAATGCTTGGCGTGACGACCGTCTCGTTCGCCGGCCATCCCGGTGTCGCCCCGCTTCACGATTCAGCAACTGCATAAGCTTCGAGGAGATCATTGTGAAAAATCATTCGTTACCGAAATCCGTATTTGCGGTCGTGTTCTGCCTGGTAGCGTCTGGAGCTACAGTCACGGCGTCCGCACAAAGCGCGAGCGACTCTCTCGTGACGATAAAGAATTTGATGTTTTCGCCCTCGTCCGACACGATCAAGGCCGGCACGACGATCACGTGGATGAATCTCGATGCGGAGCCGCACACGATAGTCCACGACGTAGGCGCCTTTGACGTGGGCCTCTTTCATTCGTATGACCTCGATCAAGACGACACGTTTTCGTACAAGTTCGACAAGCCCGGGATCTACAAGGTCTATTGTGGGGACCACCCCGACATGAAGGAAACGATCACGGTTCAATGACTCGAACTACTGTGGTCTGAGCCGAGTAACGCCATGCATATCTGGAGCATTGACGTACAGCGCGTCGACCGCGAAATCAATCACTACGATGCCGTCGTGCCGCTTGTTGTGCGGATAATGCAGCTTCGGCCGTGGCGCTGTCACGTTAAATTTAAAGCGATTCTTCATTCTTCATCACGCGATCTAACTCGACCATCTCAGCAACGTGACAGTGCCAGCCGGCCTCCTCGTCGCGGTGAAGCGACGGGGTTAAAGTCAGTTTGCGAAACGCACTCTGACCCGACGGAGGTCGACATGAACTATTGTGGCGTAGACCTGCATTCGAACAACTGCGTGTCGATCGCCAGGAAGCTGCGCAGGGAGCCACGCGCGACTGCCGGCTATTGCCTGTGCTGATCGGATCCTCGCGACTTGGAGACGCTCAATGGAGCTATGGTACCGAACAGTCCATTGGTCTCTTTGTTAGGACCTGCCGAGAAGTACAGCGTGTCCGAGTTCGAGTTGCGGCCGCCACCGAGTGTCAGAGACCACAACCCGTCGATAGCCACTGGATTGCCGAACGGATTCTCCAACTGATCGACGAACGTGCCGTCATCGTTGAAGACATTGATTCGGCCGTCGCCGAAGTTGCCAATCAGGATCTTGCCGCTGAAGCGGCCGAATGCAAACGATGCGCGCGTGATGCCCCAGGGCGAATTGAGCGCCCCCCGGCTGGAGAAGCGGTGCAGCAGGTGGCCGTCTGTATCGAATACATCGACGAATCCATGACCTCTGCCTGCAACATCGTCGTGCTTCTGATCGTTCTGCTGCGCATAGGTGACAAAAAGGTCGCCATCGATGTTCGCGATACCAAACGGCGCGTAGCCGGCCGGGATGTCCGGGTCGGTGAAGCCGCCGTCCGTCGTCACGGACGTGAACAAGCCGTTCGTACCGTTCGGCCCGAATACGTCGATCCGACCCGAGCGGAAGTTCGTGGCGAACAGGAAACCTCCTTTTGCGTTTACGCCGAAGACGAGACCCTTGTAGACGGCCCCGCTGGCGGCGGACGGAAAGGACGAGTTATCGGCCGCGATCACGGCGTTGGTCGGCGGATTCAACCCACCGGCCCAAGCGGAAATCGTGCCATCCTCGGTCGCGAAGATGAATGCGGCCTGGATCGAGGTACCTGGCACGAGAAACGCCGATGAGGGATTCCACACGATTCCGGTCGGCGCCGCAGGCGTGGGATTCGATGGATTGTTGGGAAAGACGGGATGACAGGCGCTGGTCGGTATGACATTGCCTGGCAGCGGGATGGAGACCTGCAGCGCCACCTTTGTCCCCTCGCCGTCATACAGCGTGGAGCAGCCTGTGGCATTGTCGTTGATCCAGAATGGACTTGCTGCCGGACTAAAGGCAATACCCCAGGCGTTCTGTAGTACCCCGTCGACCTTCGGGGCAGCGCCTGCCAGGTTGGACACGAGTGGTGTGACGACGTAAGCATCATCGTCAGCGGCATGCCCGATTGTGAAACCGGCGGCGAGGACGATCACGGCCGCCGCTTTGAGGCCCCAAGAAACCTGTGACATGACTACCCTCCTTAGTCTGACTGTTGAGAAATTGCTCCGCGAGTAGGCGCCAGAGGAGGCTAAACGACCGCTGTCCTTCAAATATTCCCGCTGTACCTAAAAAAATTCCACTTGCCACCCGGTCGTATGGCGCGACAGAGTTGACAGCGGCTGGTTCAACAAGATCACGATGGGCTGCGGAAGCGCGGCGAGCCAGAAAGCGGCTTCCTACGCGACATCGGGCGGAATATTTCGAAGCCCACTTACGTTCTGCTAGCGCAGGTTCGCCTGCACCGGCGAGCACGGGTCCTTCATCCGCGAAAAAGGTACGCATGGCAAATTCGTAACGATTCAGTCGGTTTCGCGTCAACTACTACCTGATATTCTTGAGGCGGTTTCCGCAATTGCATCACGACTGGGGTACATTTGTAGACCGTCCGACGTCGTGTTCTTTCCTCGCATGAGCCTAAATTTTTTCAAGCAATGGTTAAGAGGCCCTGCAACCGTAGGCGCAGTGGCTCCCTCGTCGCGTTGTCTCGCCGATGCCATGGCTGACGGCGTTGAGGCTTTCGAGGCGATCGTCGAGGTGGGGGCCGGCACCGGAGTTGTGACGGACTCTCTCGTGCGTCGGCACCCGTCAGCGCGGCTGATCGTATTCGAACTCGGAGATCAATTGGCCACCGAACTGAGAGGGCGATTTCCACAGGCGCATGTGGTCGGCGGCGCATTCCATGCGAACGCTTCGGTCCTTCAAGACCTGCCAGCGAAAACTATTATTGTGTCCGGACTGCCGTTTCGTTCGCTTTCGTCTGATGTCGTCGAACCCACGGTTGCCGCATTCGCTGAACTCCTTTACGCGGACCGGGCTCGACGTCTTGTGCAGTTCACGTATCAACCGAGAGTCCCGTTTACGGCCCCCGTAGGGTTGTGTTGGCACCGCATCAAAACAGTCTGGCTGAATGCGCCACCAGCGAACGTCTGGCATCTGAGCAGCAAGACCAACTGGCAAGGTAGCGACGCGGCGGAGCTTGGCGCGTCGGCCTGATCTCTTCAGCGTGTCCTGGCGCCGTCCGACGTCGCCGGCCGCGCCACCCCGCCCGCAGGACGGAATACGGGCGCTGGCATGCCGCTGACGCGTCCGGGCATGGCTGGCGCCTGCATGCCAAGGCCGCGACCGGACGGTACGAAGCCTGGCGCGACGTGTAGCATCACCACAGCGGTTGGCCGCGGCATCGGGTGCGGCATCTGCGCTGGAGGCGCCCGCTGTACTTGAGGCGCCTGTACGTGGGGCACCTGCGGTGGGTGAGGTACCTGTGCGCGGGGCGCCGTCCATACCTGAGGCGTCTGCGCATGAGGACCCTGCGGCGCAGGCACCGGAGCCGCCTGCGGATGCGCGCTCCCCGGCATCCCCGCGACGGCCGGCACGGTGCGCGATGAAGGAACGGCCAACGCTGCCGGATTTCCGCGCGAGGCCGGGCGCGCATCCGGCGACGCGGCGTTCGACGCAAACCGGCTCTGCACGACCGGGTCGCGGTACGGAACGCCGCGCCGATGCCACGGATCGTGCGTCCACTCGCCCCCCGACGGCCTATGGTGGCGGTCCAGGTCGGCGAAGCGGTCGCGGTCGAGGTCGATGTGGTGCCGATGCCAGTCACAATGCTCCCAACCCCACAGCGGGACGACTATGGCTACGCTCACCCAGCCGAAGCCGAACGGACCGGGCACCGCGTCGTAGAAGTCATTTGGGAAATAGTCGGGCGGATAAGCGGGATAAGGCCAGGCGCCATAGGCAACCGTCGGGTTGTAGACCGGAACGTAGACGGTGTCCGCGCTGGCGGGCTGGATCGTGATGTCCTGCCCGACCTGGTTGACCGCCTCCTCCGGTATCGACTGCAGCGTGCCTGCCGCCTGCGCACGCTGGCGAAGGCGCTGGATCGAATCCATGACCACCGGCTGGCTGGCCAGAAAGGCGTCGCCAATGCGCTCGGTCCACTCGAGGTTGTCATCGAGCATTTTCAGCACCTGCGGAAATGGCACGAGCGACTTCACACTCGGATCCCAGGGCTGCTGCTCGAGCGCGTCAGTCAACTGCCCGCCCTGGAGCGCCGAGTTGCCCGGCTGCTGAACCCAGCGATCGGCTTCGACGACTTCCAGTGGATAGGTCGCCGCCATCAGGATCTGGGCGACCAGCGGATCAGGATAGAGCGCGATCGGCGCGAGCATTTGATCGAGCTTCTCTGCCGTCAACGGCGCGACGGCCTGCGGCGCCGGCTGGACCTCGCCCTCACCATGCACGCCCGATGACGCTCCGAGGATCAGGCTTGCCAGCGTCCCGGCGAGAATCCGGAACATGGTCGAATTCATCTTACCTCCTCGCAAGGTGCGATCCACGCAGATCGGCTGCGGATCGCCCTCGAACCAGACATCGCTGGTCTGTTGCACTTTTGACTCCGTTCGAACGTGCAAATTCGCGAACGCGGGGCTGCTGGCCGATCGAAATCGTTACCGCCGTTACAGCTCCACGGAGAGAACGATCGGGACGGGTGGCAAATTCCAGCGCCGCCTCCAGCGCTGCGCGGGCGATCGGGTTCCAACGCGGGGATTGCGCCATCGTCACGGCGATTACATTGGGATGTTGGGATGCGCGGCGCGCAACGTCGAAAGCTCGAGGTCGGACCGAATCGCGAGTGACGCCCGGCCTGCGGCGCCCTGCGCGCCGGGTGCCGAAACGAGAGATGCGCGCCTAGCTACGACCAGTTGAAGGGACCAGCCAGGGTATGCGGAGGCAGTTTGCTGGGTGGCAGGCATTAATCGCCGTCCTCCTCATGCTTATGATGTTTCCAGCCCTTGTGCCAGCCATTGTCGTGCCATTGCCGGCGGTCCCTGTACTCGGCCTCATATCCGTGGCCGTAGGCAACGGGCACTTGCGCGTACACGATGGGAGGCTCCTGATACACGACTGGGGGGCGCTCGTATACGACGGGAGCCGCTTCAAAGACGACGGTTGGCGGCGCTTCATATACTGGAACGTACTGCGCCGAACGGAGGCGATCCTGCGTGGCGAAATCGCCCGCACGACCGGGCCGCCCCGTAGCAAACTGCGGTGCAGCGAAATCCCGGGAAGGCACAGCGCCGCGATCGAACGGAACGGAAGGTACGTGCCGGGCGATCTCAACACGGGAAACGGCGGTTCCGCGAGAAGAAGCCGACGATGATGGCGCGCCACGACCGGTCGAAGACGTCTGTCGCCTTGGCGGTGTCGATCGGGTGATGCCGAGCGCCTGCCGCACGCTTGCCATAAAGTGCGACGCCCAATTCCCACGATTTTGGGGCACGCCGTTGCCCGCTTTGCCAGGCCGCCCTGTAGCTGGCCGCGGTGCAGCAGAAGCCCGGGAAGGTGCCGCGCGGCGTTCGAACGAAGTGGAAGGCGTAGGCGGGGCGAGTGCGGTACGGGCGATTGCGGTTGCGCGAGCAGGAGTTGCGGTTGATGGCTTGACCGGACCGGACGAAGACACTTGTTGCGTTGCCGATGCCGGTCGGGTTATCCCGAGCACCTGCTGTGTGCTCGTCTTCGATTCGACGTGGGCGCTCTGATCATGGTTGGGCCAGACATCATAGGTGACGGCACCCACGACGCCGACGGCCAATGCGCTTGCCGACGCAACCCAAAACCCGGTGCGTCCGAAACGCGTAGGCGGTGCGGCCGGTACTGGATCAACGGCAAGATTGGCGTACACAGCCGGGCTTCCTGCACCCAGATGCAGCAACCCCGGCCGTCCGGGCACGGCGCCGGCCTTCGATTCATTTCGTCTGATCTGTCGATAGACTTTGCTCACACTTGTGTGCAGCCGAGGGAACCTCCTGAAGAGGATGATGAGCGAAACGATCACGCACATCAGCGTGTTGGCCAGATTCATCCAGAACATTCCATTCGGAATTCCCCGGCTCATTTCGAGGAGCATAAGTGCGAACGTGCCATTGCTGAGAGCCCAGCTCGCCCAACTGAGCAGACTGTGGCTGCGCACGTCTGCTTCCCTCGCGAGGAGTTTTCCGATGGTCGGAAGGTACGTCAGGATGCGCGCCCCATTCCAGAACAGGAACATCGCGCTAAGAGCCTGGATGTAGAGTTCGTGAGACATCTCGACTCCCTTGCCATGCATGGCGGACCGGCTCCGGCCACTACGATCATCCGCGTCGTCTAGTCGCCAACATTGAGGTTAGGCATGAAAAACCTGCCAACACCGCATCGGGTCGCCCGTCCGATGGTCCGATCTGTCGACCGCGTGGGTAGCAACGTTTTCATAGCGCACTGGCTCATGATAGAAAACTTGTCGCAACATTGCTGCTCCCCGTCTTCTATCGCCTATGGATGTGCTGAACGAGCCGGTGAATCGGTAAATCTGAGACGTCCTGGTGACTTGAAGGTCGACAAGTCGTAGCACCGAGGGTGCGCCTTCTCGTTCGGGTCACTGGAGATAGACGTTTGTCGGTTGTTTCGCGATCAGGTCGCCACGGCAAGAAAGTTCCGCGATGACAAGGAATCCTTATGTCATCAACGAATAGAATTGATCGGCAGCGGTTCGGGTAAGGTATCCTGCTCATACTAGAAATCTCGTCAAAACTGCCTATTTGCACCAGAGCCATATATTCCACCCAGGTCAATCGGTGCAAGTTGAGACATCGGGATTGTTTTACAGAAGAGGTTACAGGTTGAATGGGCCGACGCGAGCCCATAGCCGCGATAGCAGCAATCGCGCGTCTCAGAGAACAACTCAGCCGGCCACTACTACATCGCGCTCGACGACTATTGCAACAACCGCGATCGTGTCGCCGACTTTCACCAACCCAGGAAAGTGTCGGGCTACGACAATCCCGTCTCGCCGTGCTCTGTATTCGACCACCGGCACGCCGGTGCGACTCGTGTCGTAGATGCGTGCCAGGACATCGCCGCACGTAACCGTTTCGCCCAGATCGCGGCACATCTCCAGCAATCCGCCGTGGTTGCTGGTGGTGTAGCAGGATCCGTCCGGCATATCGAGGAGTGTCGTCGTGCGCCGCTCGGTACCCGGTTGCCCATCACCCTCCAGGATGCCGGCGTACCGCAAGAAGCCACGCACGCCCCGGTCAGCAATAGCGACGCTCTTCGCCGTTGACGCACCGCCGCCGCCGAGTTCCGTCGATACGAACACCTTGCCAGCCTCCTCGACTGCCGTGTCAAACATTCCGACGCTGTCGAGTTCGAGAAGCCGCATCGAGTACGGGGCACCGAATGCTCGCATCGCGGCCTCGCAGCGCGCCTGCTGAGCCTTGTCGTCGAGCACGTGGATTGCGGCAAATGGCACGAAATCAAGTGTGCGACCGCCAGCGTGAATGTCGAGCACGTAATCCGCAAGCGGGAGCAGGCACCGCTGGAAGTAGTCAGCGATTTTCTCCGTCACGGTGCCGTCGGGCCTGCCAGGGAAGCTGCGGTTCAGGTTGCCCGCGTCAATCGGCGAAGTGCGCGTACCGGCCTGAAACGCCGGATAGTTCATGAACGGAATGATAATGACCCGTCCACACACGTCATGTGCGCGAAGCTCGCCTGCAAGCTTCGACAACGCAACGGGGCCTTCGTATTCGTCCCCGTGGTTGCCGCCCGTAAGCAAGACAGTTGGTCCCTCACCACGTTTCACGACCGCAACCGGAATCATGACCGCACCCCACGCAGAATCGTCCCGTGAGTACGGCAGTTTCAAGAACCCATGTTGCTCGCCATCGGCGTCGAAATCGACAGTGGGGGTTATTGGTGAAGCCAGCATCGGGGCATTCCTTGATATAAGTTCGTGTGGCGCCGTACGGTAGCTCAGGACAGCTTGATTGGACATCACCGGCGCCCCGGTCGTCACCGTTTCGCACAACAACTAACTCACAGTGCTCCGGAGAAGTTGAGTAGCAATGCCCTCATCCACTTCTCCCGAAACACGCATCAAGTTAGAACAGTCAGTTTTTGACAAAGAGCTTCCGCGGAACATCGCACAGACATGATGAACCTGTCGTTGTAATAACGATGCTCTCGGTAATCTCCAGTCCCCAGTCCTCGAACCACAGGCCAGGCATGAAGTGGAAAGTCATGCCCGGCTCCAGCACTGTTTTATCCCCGACGCGCAGGCTCGCAGTACGCTCGCCCCAGTCTGGGGGATAGCTCATTCCGATCGGATAGCCCACGCGACCACCTTTCTGAATGCCGTGCCGATTCATGACAGAAAAGAAGGCCGTTGCAATATCCTCGCACGTGTTTCCCGGCTTGGCAGCTTCAAGCCCAGCCTCAATTCCTTCAATAACCGCTTTTTCGGCATTCAGGAATTTCTGCGGAGGCTGACCGATATATACCGTTCTCGACAACGGGCAGTGGTATCTTCTATAAACCCCTGCAATTTCGAAGAAGGTACCCGCACCGCGCTGGAACTTCGAATCGTCCCACGTCAAATGAGGAGTAGCAGCCTCAATTCCGGTCGGAACCAGAGGCACAATCGACGGATAATCCCCACCGAAATCATCCACACCCCGAATCGCAGTTGCAAAAATTTCAGCAACCAGATCGTTCTTCCGCATACCCGGCTCGATCAAATCGAGGATTCGAGCGTACATCTTCTCCAGGATGCGCCCCCCGATCCGCATATAGCGCAGTTCGGTCTCCGACTTCACGGCGCGTTGACGGTTAACGAGCCCTGTCGCATCCACCCATGAGTTCTTCGGCAAATGCTTCTGCAGTGTCGTAAGCGACGCCGCAGAAAAGTAGAAGCTGTCCATTTCCACCCCGACAGCCAAACCTTCCCAGTGACGACCCGCAATCACTTCGCGAGCAAGGTACTCCATCGGATGCAAGTCACGCTGGACATACTCCTCCGGGTACGCGAACAATGCGGAATCGGTCATGTAAGTGGTCGCTTTGGCACCGTTGAGATCGATGCCGCGTCCGAACCAGACGGGTTCGTTATCCATCGAAACAACCACACATTGATGGTTGTAAAACGAATAGCCATCGTACCCCGACATCCAACCGATATTGGCGGGGTCCGACACGATCAGCAAATCCATGCCTCTCGCGACCATCTCGGCACGTACTTTTTCTAAGCGAACCAAATATTCCGCGCGATCGAAAAACTTTCGAAGCTTTGGAAATCCGGCGTCACCTGAGATTTCGCTCATTGACAATACCTCATAACTTGAGAGACAAACATCCGGAAGCTCGACTCGATCAGTTGCTCCCGGACGGAACCGCTTACATCGTCACTTGGTCGACGAACGTCTTCTTCCCGTTTTGATAGTCAAAGATCGAGATCACACCGTTCCGAAGATCCCCTTTCTCATCAAATCTGGTTTCACCAGTAACGCCGCGATAGTCGGTGGCCGGCGTCGCAGTCAGAATCTTTGCTGGATCTGTCGAATTCACACGACGCATCGCATCTACCACGATATACACAGCGTCGTAAGTGAACGGCGCATAGATTTCCATCGCATGCCCAAAACGCTTTTGATATTTGGCCTTGAACGCGGCGCCTCCCGGCATCTTCTCCGGGGACGCTCCGGGCTGAGAGCACACTACGCGATCAACCGCGCTTCCCGCCAGCGCCTCCAATCTGTCAGAGCATACGCCATCACCAGAAAGAATCTTCGCCTGCAAGCCGAGTTGTGCGGACTGTTTGGTGAAGGGCCCCCCGGTTGCGTCCAGACCGCCATACATGATTGCGTCAGGTCTTTCACTCTTGATTTTCGTCAAAATGGCGTGAAAATCGACAGCTTTATCGTTCGTGGTGTCTCGCGACAGGACTTGGATACCCAGGTTTTTTGCCGCCTTTGCGAACTCATCCGCCAAGCCTTGGCCGTATGCCGTAGCATCGTCAACGATCGCAACGGTTTTGATCTTCAGTTTCTCGCTTGCATAGTTTGCCAGCGCAGGACCTTGTTGCGCGTCAGTGGCAACCAGGCGGAAGACGTTCTTGAAACCCTGTCGCGTGAGAGTCGGGTTGGTCGCCGATGGTGTGATCATCGTAATTCCCGCGTCGCTATAAATTTTCGATGCCGGAATCGAAGTGCCCGACTCCATGTGACCAACGACGGCCACCACTTTCTCGTCAACGAGCTTCTGTGCGACCTGGGTAGCCGTCCTCGGGTCTGCGCCGTCGTCTTCGCCGTCCAATTGCAGGACGACCTTCTGACCACCAATCACGAGGCCTTTTGCGTTGATCTCTTCGACCGCAAGCCTTGCACCATTCTCGTTGTCTTTACCCAACTGTGCGACAGGGCCGGTGAGGGGAGCAACATGGCCGATCACCACTGTCTCATCTGCGACCGCCGGTGCTGAGTAGACGGCCGCGAAAGCACATGAAAGCGACGAGAGTGCCGCAATATACGAAATGGATTCAATTTTGCGCATGATCACCACCTGTTATTGAACGTGAGATAACTCAAGATGTAGCGTTATAAGCGTGTGTAAAGCGAAAAGGCACAACTACGCCGTTCGAATTGAATGCCTTCAATCGGCACGCAACCACGATCGAAATAGAGATTCAGAAAATCACTGCGCTTTTCGGTATTGACGAAAAGACTTATGCGACATCGACAATTTCGTTTGACTCGACCTCCTTCAAAACTACCCGACGCGGCACAATTGAATTCCTTGAACTCTCTGCTGTCGGACATCCCGTGTGCAGGTGGACAATCAAATCGTAAGTTGTCGATTGCCGAGATAGCAGAAGGGCCATAACCTCGCCTTTCGACACGCGGATTGCGTGCCAACATCCCGGGCGCACGCATGTCCCCATACCTATTGGAATTTCAAAGGCTCTGATTGAGTGAATGTCAGGGCCACCAGATTCATTGCTGGCAGCAACAATCTGGATCAACGGCCCGGTCAGTGGCACAACCGCTTGCTGAGTCAACAAGCGTGTCTCGAGGGTGCGCACAATCGGGTCGTCGTCGCTGAAGTTGCCCCACACAATTTCGGTCTTGTTCGGAGCCCCCGTATCGAACAGGTGTTCCCGCCACATCGACAGCGTGGCGCCTTTGAAGAACGGCTTGTCGCCGGCAATCGCGATTGCTTTACCCAACACCCAGCCAAACGGAGAAAAAGACTCGGGCGTCAGTTGCTTGACAGTGAGTAGAGGTGCTGCGCTCATTCGTGTTCTCTGAATTTCCAGGATGCATCTTGCAGGTCTGCCAGATTCCAAAAGCGCCGTCGTGAATCTTTTGGGATTACGGGCACGTTGCGTTGCGAAGCACTGTTGGCAGCGGAATGTCCGATCTGAACGGCTTCGCGACGTGAGCCAGGTTTCATGCCTCCTCTCCTCGAGTTCATTCGGAATGAAGAGAGTTTCCGCCGGCAATAAAAGCGCAATACGGCGTTTCGTCGCTGCATCACGCAGAGAATCTGCGTTTTTTTCTTCGTCGCGCACAATTTGTGCGGACCTTCAACTGGCAGTGAATCGTCGGTTGTTTGACTACCGGAGATGTTGTGCGCCGGGGCCAAGAGCCGGAGCTCGTGCGGTCGTGCGTGTAACGGCCAGTCGCCTCGACGGGAATACGCCCTCAATGTCACGCGGCGTTGAAAAGCTGCGTAGCGAGAGGAACATCGCCGGAATTCGACGTCACAATCAATTCAAGTGCGCTTTTTCAGCGAGGCACCGACGCTACCATGTATACGTCGTTTGACGAGCTTATAAGGACACGTCGTGAAAGAGTTAGCAAGAAATGCACTGGCTTCGCTGAGCCGCGCGGACCTGTTGGAACACCGGTCCTACGTGAACGGTTCGTGGAAAGCCGGCCAGGAGAAGATAAGTGTCATCGATCCCGCAACCAGCGAGGTGATTGCCCAAGTGGACATGCTTTCCGCGCACGCCGTTGATGCCGCGGTCGATGCCGCGCGAGCTGCGTTTGAAGGCTGGCGCGAACTTGTTCCGACCGCACGTGGCGCGATTCTTCGAAGGTGGGCTGCATTGCTGCGGAGCAACTCCCAAGACCTCTCCGTAATCATGACGTCGGAGCAAGGCAAGCCCATCAAGGAATCGCGCGGGGAGATCGAGTACGCCGCGAATTTTCTCGACTGGTTTGCAGCCGAAGGTGAGCGTGCCTATGGTGAGACTATTCCGAGCCACCTGGCGGGTAGCCGGCTGACTGTCACCTGGCACCCAATCGGAGTGACGGCGGCGGTTACGCCCTGGAATTTTCCGATCGCGATGATTACGCGCAAGGCCGGCGCTGCGCTCGCAGCGGGTTGCCCGATGATCATCAAGCCCGCGCCGGAAACGCCGCTATGCGCGCTGGCCATCGCAAAACTGGCTGACGAAGCAGGTATGCCGGCGGGAGTGTTTCAGGTCATCAACGGCGACGCGGCCGAGATGTCCAAACGTCTTCTTGAAGCTACAGAGGTCCGCTCCTTCAGCTTCACCGGTTCGACCACAGTGGGTCGAATCCTGCTGCGCCAGTCGGCAGAGACGGTCAAGAAGGTCTCGATGGAACTGGGCGGTCACGCACCTTTCATCGTATTTGATGACGCGTCTCTCGAAGTCGCGGTCGAGGGCTGTATTGACGCGAAGTTTTCGACGTCCGGCCAGGATTGTCTTGCGGCAAACAGAATCTACGTCCAGCGATCCATCTACGAGCAGTTTGTGGAGAAGTTTTCGACCGCTGTCAAAGAGCTGAAGGTGGGGCATGGTCTGGATCCCAGCTCCGACATCGGCCCGATGACTCGTCCGTCTGTGTCGGCGAAATGTCGCGACCAGATTGGGCAGGCAGTCAGCGCGGGAGCTCGCGTCGTTGCAGGTGGAGGCACCTCTCCGCTGGGGCACCAGTTCGTTCTTCCGACAGTTCTGGCTGACGTCGCAGATGACATGGATATTGCGAAGGAGGAGACGTTCGGTCCGGTCGCCGCAATCCTGCCGTTTGATACCGAAGCTGAAGTACTGCAACGCGCAAACAATTCCGAATACGGTCTCGCTGCGTATGTCTACACGAGCAACCTGAATCGTGCGATGCGTATGTCCGATCGACTGGAGTACGGGATGGTGGCCGTCAACACGCCGAAGTTCACGGGTGCATCGATTCCGTTCGGGGGATGGAAGCAGTCGGGCCTTGGGCGGGAAGGATCGCGCTACGGCATGGGTGATTACATGGAGCAGAAGTACACCTGCTTCGGCAATTTGAAGGATTAAGGAGATAGATATGGATATCAAAACGATTTCGGAAATGGATCGCAATTCGGTCCTCCATCCGTTCACGCAGCTTCACGATTTTGCTGCCGGAAAGGCCGGAGATCCCACAATCGTTGAAGGTGGCAAGGGCATCCGCATTCGCGACGCCGAAGGCCGCGAGTACATTGACGGGTTTGCCGGCCTCTACTGCGTCAACATTGGCTACGGCCGCGACGAAGTCGCCGAGGCGATTGCTCGGCAAGCCTACAAGCTCGCCTATTACCACACGTACGCAGCACACACGACGGAAGAGCTTGCCAAACTGTCTGACCGCCTCGTCAAGATGGCGCCGGGCAAGATGAGCAAGGTGTTCTACGGCCTTTCCGGCTCCGACGCCAACGAAACGCAGGCGAAGCTCGTCTGGTACTACAACAATCTTCGCGGGCTGCCGAAGAAGAAGAAGATCATCGCGCGTGAACGCGGATACCACGGGTGCTCGGTTGTGTCCGGCTCGATGACGGGCATGAGCTTCTATCACGACTACATGGACCTGCCGGTCTCGGGCATTTTGCATACGGGCGTACCCCATTATTATTGGGGCGCAAATCCGGGTGAGACGGAGCTGGAGTTCTCGGCACGTCGTGCTCGCGAGCTGGAGGAACTCATTCTTCGTGAAGGCCCGGAAACTGTCGGTGCATTCATCGCTGAACCTGTCCTCGGCACGGGCGGCATCACGCCCCCACCGGAAGGCTACTGGGCAGCGATCCAACCGGTTCTGGCGAAATACGATGTCCTGCTGATTGCAGACGAAGTGATCACAGGCTTCGGTCGTACCGGCGCGATGTTTGGTTCGCAAAAGTACGGGATCGAGCCGGACCTCATCACCGTCGCGAAGGGGCTCACGTCGGCGTACGCGCCACTGTCGGCATGTATCGTGGGCGAAAAGGTCTATGAGGTGCTCGACGCAGGTGCACAGAAGGTCGGTGCCTTCTCGCATGGCTACACGTACTCTGGCCATCCGATTGGCGTTGCAGCAGCGAATGCAGTCCTCGACATCGTCGAGCGTGAGGACCTCCCCGGAAATGCCGCCAACGTCGGCGAATATTTCCAGACGGCACTAGAGAATGCGTTCAGCGATTCGCCGATCGTCGGTGAGGTTCGTGGTGTTGGCCTCATGGCAGCGGTTGAATTCGTTGCTGACCCGGCGACCAAGCAACGCTTTGACGCGCAACTGAAGGTCGGGGCACGAGTGTCGAAAGCCGCTCGAGACCGCGGGCTGATCGCTCGCGCGATGCCGCACGGCGACATCCTGGGTTTCGCTCCTCCGCTCACGATTACCAAGGCGGAGATCGACGAAATCGTTGGCATTGCTCGTCAGGCGGTCTCACAGGTTGCGAACGAACTGGCCAAATAGCCGACGCATTCCTAAGTTTCTCTGACCGCTCTTAAGTCCGATAGTTAGCTCCTTTACGTCGCGCGATGTTTAGGAGCTCTTCCTTTCCAACTCAATCTAGATTGATGCGCCCAAAGGCATCGGCAGAGTAAAGCCAGCTTTAACGCGATCCATAACAACCATCGTTTTGAAAGACTTAATATCCGTATTCTCGTAGAAGAAACGCCTGGTAAACTGCTCGTAATCTTCCATATTGTTTGCAGTAACCAGTAGAACAAAGTCTGCATCACCCGTAACGTAGAAGCCGCTCATTACCTCGGTAGTATTGCAGATCGCCTGCTTGAAGCGGTCAACGATGTCCGCCCGCTCCCGCTCCAAGGTGACCAGGACCAACATCGTCACGTTCCGGCCAATCGCCTTGGGTGAAACGATTGAAATGTCTGCTTCAATCACGCCCTCTGATCGCAACCGCTTCAGTCGGCGCTGGACTCCAGTTGCGGACAATCCGACCTTTTCTCCAAGCTCATCGCTGGTCAGGCGATTGTTACGTTGCACAAGGTCAAGAATGCGAGCGTCGATTTTGTCGAGATCCATGGTCATTACGGTCTGGCGATTAAACAACTGACAGAATAGCGGAAGTCCTCTCGATCATCTAGCACGCGACACGGCGTGGTCAATCTCGACGTTGCGCGACAGAGCCAATGTCCCCGGAGGCTTTGGTCCAGATTTCACTTTGAAAATCGCGGGGTCCGACAAACAATCCCGTTGTTCTGCATAGCGAAATTTCTAGCGGTGTAGTTAAAAACATATCGCCTACGATCTGCAATTTTCCCGACTGCAACTCCGACCCGATCATCGATTCCGGAAGCCACGCGACGCCTTCTCCTAACAGAACTTCCGCCTTCAACGCTTCGACTAGCGCTGTTTCGAAGTGAAGTACAACGTCTGTATGGGCTTCAAGCCGTGCATGCAATGTGCCGGCAACTCGGCCGAGGAACGATGTCCTTGTGTATGCAAGCAACGGAAGCTCAATACGTTTTTCCCCGAAAAGTTCGAAAAGCGCACCTCCACCGTCGCCGCATGCCGATACAGGGACGAGACGATCAGCACCGATCCGTACGCATGATATTCCATTCGCCTCGAATCCGACCGGAACTGCTGCATGTTGATAGCAGATTAGAAAGTGGCAAGCACCGGAGAGGAGCATTTCAACACATTCGTCGAAGTCGGCCGCGGTAATGACGGCAGTAACTCCGCGAGGGCGGCGCTGCGTACGCCACCAGTTTGCGAAGAACGAGCCGGCTAGTGAGTGTGGCAGTGCAAAACGGATCGTTTTACCCGCCCGTTCATGGGCCGCTCGCGCTTCGCGCCGACTTCGATACAGATCTGCGACAACCGCCTCGGCGAGAGGCAGGAATCCGACACCTGCTTCGGTCAGGGCGACCGGGTAGGTGCTTCGGTCCACCAGAGGTACGCCGTACCAGTTTTCCAGCGCCTTGAGGCGTCGGCTGATGGCCGGCTGCGTTGCGTGCCGCGCCTGTGCGGCGTGAGAAAAGTTGCGCAGCTTCGCTACCGACACAAAGTCTTCAAGCCATTTAAGTTCCATGTGATCTTCCCTTAGACAGCACAAGGATAAGTTCCACCAGACCATTCCATATTTGCATAGTTTTATCAAAAACCAGAATTGGCGCTCAATTTTTTCAAAAATTATCCTTAGTCCAACGATGTCGATTGGACGCTTCCCTGATCGCAGCCGCGCGATCGCCGCAGCTTGTGGCCGTCCTCTGCCCTGCTTTTTCAACCAGTAAAGGTATTTCATGCATCTTTCAAAATTTCCGCGAGTCCAGCTTGGCCATGTCGATACCCCTCTGGAGCCAATGCCCCGTCTGAGCGAGCTGCTTGGGGGTCCAAAACTTTTCGTCAAGCGCGACGACTGCACGGGTTTGGCGACAGGCGGAAACAAGACGCGCAAGCTTGAGTTTCTTATCGCTGATGCGCTAGAAAAAGGTGCAGATACGGTCATCACACAGGGCGCCACTCAATCTAACCATGCGCGACAGACCGCGGCAGCGGCTGCGCGCATGGGGATGCGCTGCGTCCTTTTACTTGAAGATCGTACTGGCTCCCGAGACCCCAGCTATCTGCACTCGGGTAACGTATTCCTCGAACGCCTCATGGGAGCGCCGACCCGGATTTACGCCAGCGGGACCGACATGAACGACGCGATGCGCGTCGTCGCGGAGGAAGTGCGTGCAGGTGGTGGGAAACCGTACATCATCCCCGGAGGTGGATCTAATGCCATTGGTGCTTTGGGTTACGTCAACTGTGCACTCGAGATCCTCACGCAGGCAAATCAACAGAGACTGGTCGTACACCACGTTGTTCATGCGACCGGAAGCGCAGGCACCCAGGCAGGCCTTGTGACTGGCTTCGAGGGTAGTCAGAGCGGTATCAACGTTCTCGGCATCGGCGTGCGTGCGCCGCGTGAGGCTCAGGAGCAGAGCGTCTTCAGGCTCGCGTGTGAGACTGCCGAGTACCTCGATATGCCGGGGGCTGTTGCCCGCGAACGCGTGGTTGCCAACTGTGACTACGTGGGTGATGGCTACGGCATACCGACTGCCGGTATGGTGGAGGCAGTCACAATGCTAGCCCGCACCGAAGGCATTCTTCTGGACCCGGTTTATTCGGGTAAGGGGATGGCCGGTTTGATCGGTCTGATCCGGAAAGGTCATTTCAAGCCCGACGAAAACGTCGTGTTCGTGCATACAGGCGGTAGCGCGGCATTGTTCGGCTACATGGATGCTTTCCAGGCTCAACTGCCTAACGAAATCGACACGCGCAATATTCGCTAAAGATCGCCGCGCACCGCCAAGGGAGGAAGCATGAAGCAAAGTCGTCTTGGACTCGCCATTTTTGTTGGTATGGTTGCTGGCATTGTCGTAGGGTATGTGTGCCACCAGACTACGTCCCCAGCAATGGCGAAATCTATCGCGGGACAATTCACGTTAATCTCGGACATCTTTTTGCGCCTGATAAAGATGGTAATCGCACCGCTGGTCTTCTGCGGTATTGTTTCGGGGTTAGCAGCAGTTGGCGACGCGAAAGTCGTTCGCCGAGTGGGACTCCGCGCATTGGGCTGGTTTGTGTGTGCGTCGTTTGTCTCGTTGTTGATTGGAATGCTTCTGGCAAACTTCCTTGACCTCGGTCATTCGGTGCACCTGCCGGAGCCTTCGGCCGGTGCATCGATCAGCACGACTGCTTTCAATCTCTCGAGTTTCGTTTCCCACGTCGTGCCAACGAGCATCTTTCAGGCGATGGCGTCAAATGAAATTTTGCCGATCCTGGTATTCGCAGTGTTTTTTGGCATCGCGGCTGGCGCAATGAAGGAAGTGTTGCCCACGGCCTTGGTTACGTCCATTGATGGCGCCTTTATGTTAATGCTAAAAATCACGTCCTACGTGATGCGCTTTTCACCGTTCGGTGTATTTGGTGCGATTGCTTCCGTCGTCACCATTCAAGGACTGGGGGTCCTGCTAACTTATGGGAAATTCATTGGTTCCGTTTATGTCGGCATGGTGATCCTGTGGTGCATTCTGATACTGGCCGGATATCTGGTCCTGGGAAGGTCCGTGTTTTCTCTGCTCAAACTGATTCGTGAACCAATGATTGTCGCTTTCAGTACAGCAAGCGGTGAGGCCGCATATCCCAAGACATTGGAACAGCTCGCCCGCTTTGGAATCAGTCCCCGGATCAGCAACCTCATCCTGCCGTTGGCTTACGCATTCAATCTTGACGGTTTAATGATGTATCAGGCCTTTGCCGCCCTGTTCATTGCGCAAGCCGCTAACATTCATCTGTCTTTCAGCCAGCAACTTGTGATGCTGTTGGTCATGATGCTGACTAGCAAAGGAGTCGCCGGAGTTCCTCGTGCCGCGATTATCGTGATTGCAGCGACGCTACCCCTGTTTGGCCTGCCCGTCGAAGGTGTCGTTCTGTTGTTGGCGATCGATCAGTTTATCGATATGGGCCGAACCACGACAAACGTCGTGGGCAATTGCATCGCCGCAGCCGCAATCGCAAAATGGGAAGGTGCGCTTCAGCCATGGGCAGGTCGAGAATACACCTCGGCGGCGCAATTCCAGGTTACTGCAACAGCAACCCAAAAGTTTTCTCCCGGCGAAGATTCACCCGTTATGCCAGCAGTGACTGCATCCTTTCCCCATGCCGGGCAACCGCGATGATGTTGTCCTTGGATCTCGAGCGCGTTTGTCAACGCTAACGGGCGGCCCAGGTCGCTTTTCTCAATGTTTATCCGTCGCTCGAGGGGCGCGCATAGCTCGATACATAATCGTATTCCTGCGTGTTCACATGTGAGAGTCGGTACTCGACCGCTTGTTCATTGTACGAATACGCGATCCGCTCGACTTCCAGCACGGGCGCCCCTGAGGCGAGTTCGAGCAATCCGCTCTCAAGCTCGCTCGCCTGTCCAATGCGTACCCGCTCGTCTGTGCTTACCACGTTGATGCCGAACGTATCCTGATAGAAGTTGTAGAGCGTGTTCGGACGATTGCGCAGTGCGGCTTCCGTGAGGTCAGGGAAGCGCGCCACCGGTACCACGATGTTCTCGACGATCACGACCACGCCGTGCAGTGCGAGCTGATTCGTGAACTGAAAGACAGGCGCCCCCTCGCTGATTCGCAGCCGAGCCGCGACTTTCCGCGTTGCCTTCGTTTTACGGAAGTTAACAAGGCTCACGGTAGGATAGGTCTTGTCCCCATCGTTGCGCACGATGCGAAAGAAGCGGAAGAAATGCCGATCGCGCTGATGCATCGCGACGAACGTGCCGAGCCCCTGATGCCTGATGAGTATGTTCTCGGCACATAGTTCATCGATGGCCTTGCGCAGCGTGCCGATCGAGACGCCAAAGCGTTCCGCGAGACGTTTTTCCGCCGGGATCGCTTCACCCCCCTTCCATTCCTGCGCCGCGAGCGCCGCTAGCAGTGCGCTCTTCACTTCCTTGTACCGCGTACCGCCGACGGCGGCCGGCGTTTCCGTCATGGTGCTCATGGTTCTCCCTGAATTCTTCTGAAACGTGTTGCCCCGATTTTACGGCATAACCAACTCATTCAACACATATAGATGATCTAGTTGACATGAATGAATTTGCTGCCTAAGATGACTTCAACACAACAGAGCGGCGGCACGCGGTTCGCCGCCCGGCACGCACCGGCCACTTATTGAACTCAACCAGGAGACGCAGATGAGTTATGCAGCAGCACAAACGAATGGCGCCGCGAGCGCAGCGGCTGAAACGGGTGAACGCAAGACGATCCACATCGTGCTGCACGAGGCGAGGGATACGGTGGGCGTGGCAGTCGTCGAAGGGATTCAGGCAGGAACGCAACTGAACGCGTGGATCATGGATGAGGACGAGATCGTGACCGTGGCCGCGAAGCAGGACATTCCAATTGGCCACAAGGTGGCGCTCAAGGACATGGCTGTCGGCGACACCGTGTTCAAGTACGGCGTCGACATCGGCAAGGTGGTCGCACCGATCACTGCGGGCGAGCACGCCCATGTGCATAACATCAAGACGAAGCGCTGGTAAGCCGCGCACCCGTATAGGCAACAAGCATTTCGCTTCCCCATATCGAGAGAGACACCATGAGCGTAATTGAACTGGATACGACTTTCCGCGGCTATCGCCGTAGCAACGGCCGCGTGGGCGTACGCAATCACGTGATCATCCTGCCGGTCGACGATTTGTCGAACGCGGCTGCGCAGGCGGTCGAGAACAACATCAAGGGCACGATGGCGCTGCCGCATCCGTACGGCCGTCTGCAGTTCGGTGCAGACCTCGACCTGCACTTTCGCACGCTGATCGGTGCGGGCAGCAACCCGAACGTCGCGGCGGTCGTCGTGATCGGAATCGAGGAAGGCTGGACCAAGCGCGTGGTCGACGGCATCGCGGCGTCGGGCAAGCCGGTCATGGGCTTCGGCATCGAATTGCATGGCGACCACGACACGATCATGCGCGCGTCGAAAGCGGCGAAGGAAATGGTGCAATATGCGACCTCGCTGGAGCGCGAGGAATGCCCGATCAGCGACCTGTGGGTATCGACGAAATGCGGCGAGTCGGATACCACGTCCGGTTGCGGCGCGAACCCAACCGTCGGCAACGCGTTCGACAAGCTGTACGGCCTCGGCACCACGCTCGTGTTCGGCGAGACATCGGAGCTGACGGGCGGCGAGCAGATTGTGGCTGCGCGCTGCGCGAACGACGGCGTGCGCGAGCGCTTCCAGTTCATGTTCAATCGCTACCAGGACATGATCAATCGCTGGAAGACCGACGACCTCTCGGAGTCGCAGCCAACCAAGGGCAACATCGCGGGCGGCCTCACGACAATCGAGGAAAAGGCGCTCGGCAACATCCAGAAAATCGGCAAGAAGTGCATGGTTGACGGTGTGCTCGACAAGGCCGAAATACCGACGCATCCGGGCCTCTGGTTCATGGATTCGTCGTCCGCTGCGGCCGAGATGGTCACGCTTTGTGCGGCCTCGGGTTTCGCGGTTCACTTTTTCCCGACGGGGCAAGGCAACGTAATCGGCAACGCGATCGTGCCGGTCATCAAGATCTGCGCGAACCCGCGCACTGTGCGCACGATGAGTGAGCATATCGATGTAGACGTATCCGGCATCCTGCAACGCGAGCAAAACCTCGACCAGTCCGGAGACCGCCTGCTCGAATGCATGCTCGCTACGGCGAACGGCCGCTGGACTTCGGCGGAAACGCTCGGCCATCGAGAATTCGTGCTCACGCGCCTGTTCGAAAGCGCCTGATTTGCCGCAGGCACGGACGCATCATTGCAATACCGATAGAAGCAGCAGGGCAAAACGAAGTCCCCGTCCGGTGCGCGCGCCGGCACGACACCGCTCGACGAAGCGGCGCGTGCCGTGCGACGCGCCCGTCTATCTTCTGGCAGCAACGAGTGGAGGAGACACCATCGTGCGCGTGCTCAAGCATCTCTACGTGCAGGTCCTGATCGGACTTGCCGCCGGCATTCTCGTCGGTCATTTCGCGCCGTCACTCGGCGTTCAGTTCAAGCCGCTCGGCGACACCTTCATCCGCCTGATCAAGATGCTGATCACGCTCCTGATCTTCTGCACGGTGTCGGTTGGCATCGCACGCATGGAGAACCTGAAACAGGTCGGGCGCGTGGGCTTCAAGACGATCCTCTATTTCGAAGTCGTGACGACGATCGCGCTTGTCATCGGCCTGGTGATCGCGAACGTCGTGCATCCGGGCGCGGGACTCAACATCGATCCCGCGACGCTCGATGCGAGCGGCGTTTCGCGCTTCGTGAGCGAGGCGCACACGCAGTCGCAGGCGAGTTTCCTGGATGAGATCGTGCCGAATTCGGTCGTCGGCGCGTTCGCGCGCGGTGATCTGTTGCAGGTACTGCTCTTTTCGGTGCTGTTCGGGATAGCGTTGTCGATCATGTCCGGGCGCAGCCGGATTCTTCAGCGCGGCATCGAGCAGTTCGGTGATGTGCTGATGCGGATCGTCGAGATGATCATGCGGCTCGCGCCGCTCGGTGCCTTCGGCGCGATCGCATTCACGGTTGGCAAGTACGGCATTGCGAGTCTCCAGCAGCTCGGCCTGCTGATCCTGTGCTTCTACATCACGAGCGTCCTGTTCGTCGCAATCGTGCTGGGTATGGCATGCCGCTGGGCGGGCGTGGGTCTCTGGCCGCTCCTCAAATACCTGCGCGAAGAACTGCTGATCGTGCTCGGCACGTCCACAACCGAATCCGTGCTGCCGCGCCTGATGGAGAAGCTCGAACGGCTCGGCTGCCCGAAGTCGGTTGTCGGTCTCGTGCTGCCGACCGGTTATTCATTCAACCTTGATGGCGCCGCGATCTACCTCACGATGACTTCGCTCTTCATCGCACAGGCGACCAACACACACCTCACGCTGATGCAGCAGGTCGGACTGCTCGCGATCCTGATGGTGACGTCGAAGGGGGGAGCCGGCGTCGCGGGCGCAGCGCTCGTTGCGTTGACGGCGACACTCTCGTCGCACCAGATCATTCCGGTGGCGGGCATCACGCTCATCATCGGCATCGACCGCGTGCTGAACGAAGTGCGCGCGCTGGTGAACATGATAGGCAATGCGGTGGCGACGCTAGTCGTCGCGCGCTGGGAAGGCGTGTTCGACGTCGAGACGGCCCGTGCCGTGCTTGCCTCGCCGCGCAGCGAAGCGCCGCTGGAAAGGACAGATGGGGTGGACGCCCGGATGCTGCCGCTGTCTTCGCATCAGGTGATGCGCGAGGGTCGCGAATGAGCGATCCGAACCTGCGCTACCTTCCGGCTGATGAACTGACCAAACTGGCTCGCGAGGCCTTGCTTGGAGCGGGAGCGACGCCTGCGACCGCCGACGCTACGGCGTGCGCGCTCGTCTACGCGGACGCGCACGGGCTCGTGTCGCACGGCGTTGCGCGCCTGCCGATGTACATCGCGCAACTGCGCAACGGCCGGGTCGATCCGGCCGCAGTGCCGGACATCGTACGCGACAAGGGCGCGGCCTTTCTGATTGACGCCGCCGACGGCCTCGCGTTCGCGGCCTGCGAGCTGGCGATTGCGACCGGCATCGAACGTGCGCGACAATTCGGTACGGCAGCGGCGAGCATCGTGCGCAGCCATCATTTTGGCGCGGGGGCGTATCACCTCGAAGCGATCGGCGCGGCTGGGCTCGTCGGGCTCGCATTCAGCAATGCGCCTGCGTCGATGCCGGCCTGGGGCGGCAAGAAACCGCTGTTCGGCACCAACCCGATCGCTGCAGTGTTTCCTCGCCCGAGGGACCGGCCACTCACCATCGACCTGTCGCTATCGCAAGTGGCGCGCGGCAAGATCATGGTTGCGGCGCGAGATGGCAAGCCGATTCCGCAGGGGTGGGCGACGACTGCGGACGGCCAGCCGACAACGAATGCGCAGGCCGCGCTCGACGGCATGATGCTGCCGTTCGGCGGTGCCAAGGGTGCGATGCTCGCGCTGATGGTTGAACTGTTGGCTGCCGCGCTATCGGGCGCGCAATTCGGCGCGGAAGCGGGATCGTTTCTCACCGCCGAGGGCGCGCGTTCGCGCGTCGGCCATCTTTTCTGGATCATCGACCCGGCTGCGCTCGCGGGTACCGCGATATACGAAGAGCGGATCGAGATGCTGATCGACCTGATGCTCGTGGACGACGGTGTACGCCTGCCGGGTTATCGGCGAGATGAGGTGGCCGAGGTTGCCGCACGTGATGGCATCGGGATACCGGCGACGCTGCTTGCGCAACTGGAACGCCGCTGTCAGTTTTAATTGTCCGCGACGCAATAGCCGATAGCGCACCACGAGCTGGTGCGCGATATTCAGCCACCGCGCGTTTAACTTCTGTTGGACCGCGGGCGAGCGCCCCACGCTCTCGCCGAGCGAAACCAGTCGTCAAGCGTTGCCACGCTATAGCTCGGGATGCTCATCGTCTCGTCTCCTCCATTTCACCGGTCAGATAAACAGTTCACGCAGACGCTTCTTGTTCATCTTGCCGACGCTCGTTTTTTCGAGCGCCTCGACGAACTTGACTATCTGCGGCACCGCGTACTTCGAGATCTGGCCTTTTTCGCTGAACGCGAGGACGTGCTTTTTGACGTCATCCTCCGTAAGCGTTGTGGCCAGGTCTTTCCTGGGCACAACCAGCGCCACGGGCCGTTCGCCCCACTTTTCGTCCTTGACACCGATCACGGCAACTTCCGCAACACCCGGATGCTGAGAAATCAGGCTCTCGATTTCGAGCGACGAGACCCACTCGCCGCCTGACTTGATCACGTCCTTGATGCGATCGGTGATCTGCAGATTGCCCGTAGCGTCGATGTTCGCGATATCCTGGGTATGCAGATAGCCACCTTCCCAGAGCTGCCCGGACGCCTCCGGATTCTTCAGGTAGCCCTGGGTAAGCCACGGTGCGCGCACGACGATCTCTCCATACGCCTTGCCGTCGCGCGCGACGTCTTCCATGTTGTCATTCACGATGCGCAAGTCGACGAGCGGCACGGGATAACCGGTCTTGCAGCGTAGGCGCACCTCCTCTTCCGTGTCGATCTGCCCGCTGTCCGGCCTCAACTGCGCGAGGCTCAGCATGGGGCACGTCTCGGACATGCCGTAGCCGGTAAAGATATCGATGCCACGGTCGAGCGCGGCGCGCGCGAGGCCGTGAGGCAATGCGCCGCCGCCAATGATGACCTTCCACTTGCCCAGATCGACATCCTTTGCCTCTGGACAGTTCAACAGCATGTGCAGAATCGTGCCGACGCAGTGAGAAAACGTGACCTCTTCGTCGCGCACCAGTTGCACGAGCCGCTCCGACACATAGCGTCCTGGATAAACCTGCTTCACACCAAGCACCGTGGCGATGTAGGGTATGCCCCAAGCGTGAACATGAAACATCGGAGTAAGCGGCATGTACACGTCGCCGCGATGAAAACGTTGCCCCGACACCGGGCTCGCCAGCGCAGCCATGGCGGTAATCGTGTGCAGCACCAGTTGCCGATGTGAGAAGTAGACGCCCTTGGGCAAGCCGGTGGTGCCTGTCGTGTAGAACGTGGTGGCCCGTGTGTTCTCGTCGAAATCCGGGAACGCATAAGTGGACGCGCTCCTGGCAAGCAGGCTTTCGTATTCGTCGGAGAACGGAATCGTGTGGGCGCATGCTTCGCTGCCTTCCTCTTCGATCCAGACGAATGTGCGCACCGTTTCGAGCTTGTCCTTGATCGCTTCCACCACAGGTAGAAAATCGGTGTGAACGAGCAGGATCTCCGCGCCGGCGTGATTGATCGTATAGGCGATTTCTGACGGCGAGAGCCGCACGTTCACCGTCTGCAAGACGGCACCCATCATCGGGATGGTGAAGTAGCATTCGAGATAGCGATGACTGTCCCAGTCCATGACCGCGACGGTACTGCCATGCTGCGCTCCGAGTCCGCTCAGACCGCTGGCGAGCCGCATGATGCGTTCGCCCAGCGTCCTGTAGGTCAACCGTTTCTGCCCTCTGTAGACGATCTCCTGGTTGGGCGCGTGGGCGAGTGGCGTATGCAGCAGGTGCTTGATCAGCAATGGATAAGCATAGGCTGACGGCGTCGGATTCATCGCCTGGTCGTGCATCTACATCTCCTTGGTTCCGATAGTGGGTACCCGGTTCACGAATGCATCCACCAGCGGCGTCCGTGTAGTGGCATTTCGGCGATGCTCTCGAGCCGGGTTATGCAGGCATGCTATTGAGGGTATGGGCCCAGTCGTGGGCAATCGGATGGAAGCGTCCTACGCCCAGTTGATTGGCGAATGCCAGGGCGTCCGAGTGAAGATGCCCGGCTGCGTAGGACGCAATATCTTTCGGCCGGGCGTTCTCAGCGTAGCCGCGCTGATCCACAGCAGAGGCGCGGATCATGTGCGTCGACGTCGCTTAACGGCCGCCCTGGCAGCCGATCAGGTCGAT